>CAYSKY010000379.1:0-4037 GCA_964431425.1 uncultured Burkholderiales bacterium | reverse complement strand
GCCATTGCCGCCGCGCTCGCATGGGCAAGTGGCCTGCGGCTTTATATTGTGCTGTTGATTATCGGTCTGGCAGGACACTACTCGTGGTTCAATTGGCAGATGCCGGCCAGCCTCGCGCTGCTGGCCCACCCCATGGTGATCGGCGCCAGTGGACTGCTTGTCGTGGCGGAGTTTTTCGCCGACAAGATTCCCGGCATCGACACGCTCTGGGACTGCATTCACACCTTTATCAGGATTCCTGCGGGCGCACTACTGGCTGCGGGTGTCATCAGCGACGGCGACAACGCCGCCTGGACGTTGGCTGCAGCCTTGCTGGGCGGATCAATCACCGCCGGAACACACTTCCTCAAAGCCGGCGGAAGAGCGGCAATCAACACATCGCCGGAGCCGGTAAGCAACTGGACGGCGTCATTCAGCGAGGATGCACTGGCGGTCAGCGGGATTTGGCTGGCGTTTCAGCATCCGGTGATATTCCTGGCACTGCTTCTGCTCTTCATCGCGCTGGCAGCATGGCTGCTGCCGAAACTGCTGCGATTCATTGGCGGCATACTGAAGCGTGTCTTCAATCTGATGGCAGCGGCCCAGCGAACATGATGTTCATCTAAACAGCGCGCCGCTCAATGAGCGCCTGCGCCAGCGTGCCACTGTCAACCTGCTCCAACTCGCCGCCGACCGGCAGTCCACGCGCTATCCTGGATACCTTGACACCAGCATCGAAAAGCATCTCATTGATGTAATGTGCCGTCGCTTCACCTTCAACAGTGAAATTGGTCGCGAGTATCACCTCCTTCACGACCCCATCCGCCACACGCTTTTGCAGACGATCCAGATGGATCTCGCGCGGCCCAACTCCATCAAGGGGCGACAAGCGTCCCATCAAGACAAAGTAGAGGCCCCGGAAAGTCTGCGTCTGTTCCATCATGAGCAAATCCCCCGGCGTCTCCACGACGCACAACAGGGAACGATCGCGCTTGGCAGAGGCGCAAATCTCGCAGACTTCCGACTCGGTAAAGGTATTGCACGAACCGCAATGCCTGACTCGCAAAACTGCGTTTTTCATGGCATCAGCCAGCCTTGATGCACCCGACTGGTCGCGTTGCAGCAGGTGGTAGGCCATGCGCTGTGCTGATTTGGGCCCCACCCCCGGCAGGCAACGCAGGGCCTGGACGAGCGCATCCAGCGAGGATGGCTGTTTCATATTCCAGGGTTTTCTAGAATGGCAGCTTCATGCCCGGCGGCAGGTTCAAGCCCGAGGTAAATCCGCTCATGCGCTCCTGGGTCGTCTGTTCGGCCTTGCGTACAGCGTCATTCATGGCGGCGGCCACCAGGTCTTCAAGCATTTCCTTGTCGTCGAGTACGCTCGCATCGATCGAAACACGCCTCACGTCGTTGCGGCAGGTCATCACGACTTTGACAATACCGCCGCCCGCCTGCCCTTCAACCTCCACCGTGGCAAGTTGTTCCTGCATTTTCTTCATGTTTTCCTGCATTTGCTGGGCCTGTTTCATCAAGCCACCCAATCCGCCCTTCATCATTTGCATACCTCCCTCAAATCAAAAAATCCAGACTAATGTTCAGTAGCAGGCCGTATCGAGTCTTGCAGGACCTCGGCACCAAATTCCTGCTTGAGACCGCGAATAAAGGGATCCTGCTCGATGGCCCCTTCCGCATCGGACTGCTGCTGCGTTCGCACACGGTCTTCAAGCGCGGCAAGACTGGCGCCCGTAACATCCGCCACGCGAATGTTCAATCGCAGGTTCTGTCCCAGCTTCGGCAAAAGCTCCAGGCGCAATTTCTCCTGATACGGCTTGTCGGCCAGATGCTTTTGGGTCGGCGGAACAACCAGATCCAGCACACCGCCTTCAAACGACTGGAATTCACACTGCTTGGCCAGCATGCCCGCCATGCCGGCTAACTTGAGTTGCGCAATGAACTCTGCCCAGTTGGCGATTTCCGGTAATTGGTTCGCACCATAGTCAGCCGTCGCAGTCTGTGTTCTCGCAACCGGTGGCGGAGTGCCGACCGCCTGCTTGTCGTCTACCGAGGCCTCATAAGACCGAGGAATTTCCTGAAACGGCGTGCTTACGTCAGTGCGAACTTTGCCCGCTCCGCCCGCGGCCGCTCCGCCAAAGGCGAGCATCCTCAACAAGGACATGGTAAAACCGCACTGTTCATCAGGGGCCAGCGCGAGATCGCGTCGGCCAAGGAGCGCAATCTGGTAAAAAAGTTGCACCTGATCCGGTCGCAGCCTGCCGGCGAGGCCCGACAAGACAGGCGCATCCACCCCCTCTGCGGCATCTTCACCCACGCTCTGAATCAACGCTATCCTGGACAGGAGCCCCGCCAGGTCTTTCAGCGTCATATCAAATGAAATGCTGCGTTGCGCAAGTTGCTCGATTTCCGAGACCAACTGCTTCGCATTGCCGTCGGCCAGACACCCAACGATGGAAAAAAGGTATGACTGGTCGAGCGCTCCGAGCATGCTGGCAACCTGAGTCGACTTTACTTCACCCGCACCGTAAGCAATCGCCTGGTCCAGCAGACTGAGTGAGTCGCGCACGCTTCCTTCGGCGGCGCGTCCCAGCATTTCCAATGCTGGCACCTCGAAATTGATTCTTTCCGCCTCAAGAACACGGGCCAGGTGTGCAGCAATCATCGCTGGCGGCAAATTCTTCAGATTGAACTGAAGACAGCGTGACAGCACGGTGATCGGCAGTTTCTGCGGGTCCGTGGTCGCCAAAATGAACTCAACATGCCCCGGCGGCTCTTCCAACGTCTTGAGCATTGCGTTGAACGCCGACTTTGAGAGCATGTGAACTTCGTCAATGATGTAAACCTTATAGCGCCCGGAGACCGGCGCGTACTGCGCGGTCTCCAGCAACTCGCGCATTTCATCGACTTTGGTATTTGTCGCCGCGTCCACTTCCAGCAAGTCGACAAAGCGGCCTGCGTCGATGTCCAAGCAGGACTTGCACACACCGCAGGGCGTGGAAGTTACGCCGCCATTGCCGTCGGGCCCCAGGCAATTTAGCGCCTTCGCGAGGATTCGTGCCAGCGTGGTTTTTCCCACCCCTCGCGTACCGGTGAACAGATACGCATGGTGGATGCGGCCGGTGTCGAGCGCATTGGCCAGCGCGCGCACCACATGCTCCTGCCCGATGACATCTGCAAAGATGCGCGGTCGCCATTTGCGTGCAAGAACTTGGTGGGCCATGTTGTGCTTGGGAATGATGAATCAGGTTCGCCGGCCACTGCCCGCCCCCCCGGGTCGTCATTGCAACCATACGCCCGGGCCGCCCAATTGGCCGGATGCGCCGACCAACTGCTAAAAATTCTTGGCGAGCCTGACCCCCGGCACTTCAATTACTTCGCTGTGGCTGCTTCGTTCCCGACCTGACCAGATTCACAAAGATTGAATGCGGGGAGACCCGCCAACCCAATTTTAACTTAGATTCCCATGCCATTACGTCACGGCACAGCTACGAAACCCACAAAACATGTCCCTGCGATGCGGCTGGTAAAAATTCCGGTACTGGGCATAGCGCAGGAGCGGGTTGGTCACAAACGACCCGCCGCGCAGAACCGTGTGATTACCAAACCATGGGGCGGAGTACTCGCGGTAGGGACCAGGCGCAAATCCGGGATATCCGGTGAACGCCGTACTTGTCCACTCCCACACATGACCGACGGTACCGCTAATTCCCTGTGGGTGAGCCGCTGCAAATTCCCACTCCGCTTCCGTCGGCAACCGGCGGCCGGCCCAGCGGCACCAAGCCTCGGCTTCAAAATATGACACGTGCATGGCCGCGAAGTCACCCCTTGATTGCCGATTGCGGTCCCCGGCCGTATGCCGCCATTCCGAGCCAAGACGAGACCAGAGTCTGTCGTCCCGGTACGCCCGCGACCCGGCGAATTCGCAAAACTCAGATTCGGATATTACGCGGCTGTCGATTTTGAACGGCATGACCTGCACATCAGTCGCCGGTTGTTCGTTGTCAAATTGGAAAGTCCGCCCGCTTTGACCAAGCACGATTCGA
>CAYSKY010000378.1:1039-4039 GCA_964431425.1 uncultured Burkholderiales bacterium | reverse complement strand
CCCGACGCCACCGGCGCTTCAAATAGCACCGGAAACTCGCCGGACGGGATGCGCCGCGCGTCCAGCCGCGCGACGGTGCGTTCGCCCGCCTTGCGGCCCACCGATTCGGCGGAATCGAGCGAACGCTCCGAGCGGCCCACGGTGTACCAGTAGTCGCGCTGCATGCCGGCGTCGCTGGCGGCAATCATGGTGCAGCTGGTGCTGTGGCGCGTAGTCGGGTAGCCGCCGATGAAACCGTTTGAGTTGGCGTACACAAAATCCGATTCGGAAGTCGATACCGACGCGCCTTCGGAATTGTTGATGCGCTTGTCCACCGCAAAGGCCGCCGCCTCGATGCGTTTGCAGATTTCGATCGCCTCTTCGGTGCCGAGCGCCCACGGGTGATTGATGTCGCAGTCGGCAAACGGTGCGGCGGCGTGCCGGTCGGCATCGGGCAACCCGGCAAACTCGTCGGCAGCGGTATATTTGGCGATGGCCAGCGCCGCCTGCACGGTGCGGTCGATGGCGTCGCGCGAAAGATCGGTGGTGGAGGCGTTGCCGCGCTGCTGGCCAAGGTAAACGGTGACGCCCATGCCTTTGTCGCGGTTGTGTTCGATGGTTTCCACTTCGCCCAGCCGCACGGTGACGTTCTGCCCCACGGAGGTGGAGATTTCAACGTCGGCCGCGGTGGCGCCCAGCGCTTTGGCGCGCTCGAGCGTGAATGCGGCGAGGTCATGCAATGCAACTGGCTTCATGGGGCGGGGCTTCTCGGTGAATTGTGCGGGTGACGGTGGATGGAACGGCGGGGCCGCGGACAGGGGACACAGCGCGGTGGGGTATCATGACGCCTCGCCGGCAATCGCTGGAGAAGACGAAAAGAACACTGCGGAAAACAGCCATGCCGATCGAGCAGGACGACGAAAATTTTATCAGCAAAAGCCAGAAGAAACGGGACATGCTGGCCCTGCAGGCGCTCGGCGAAGCACTGGTGGAACTGTCCACGGACACGCTGAAAAAACTCGAACTTCCGGAAGACCTGCGCGCCGCCGTCATGGACGCCAAGCGCATCCCCACCAGCAAACATGGGGGCTACAAACGGCAAATGCAATACATCGGCAAGGTCATGCGCGGCGTCGATGCCGCCCCCATTGCCGAGCAACTGGAAGAACTGAAGGCGCCCAGCAAAAAGCAGACGGCCCTGCACCACCTGGCCGAGAAGTGGCGCGACCGGCTACTGACCGATGCCACTTCGATCGGCGCGCTGCTCAACGACTACCCGGAAGCCGATCGTGCCGCGCTGGAGCGGCTGGTCGCCGGCAGCCACGACGAGCGCGCCAAAAGCAAGCCACCTCGCAGCTATCGGCAGCTGTATCAGGCGTTGCACGAACTGGTGGTGGCCCGCGCCAAGGCCGAACCCGATTCGAACACGCCGTAATTGCATCCCCAACGTGCAGCAAGGAATTTGATCGTGCATGACCCCGTCAAGATCGGCATTCTGTCCATCAGCGACCGCGCCTCGAAAGGCATCTACCAGGACGAAGGACTGCCCGCGCTGGAAGCCTGGCTGCGCGGCGCCGTCCACAATCCCATCACCTTTGTGTCGCGCGTGATTCCTGATGAGCAGCCGCTGATCGAAGCCACGCTCAAGGAATTTGTCGATGCCGAACAATGCGCGCTGGTACTGACCACCGGCGGTACCGGTCCGGCACCGCGCGACGTCACCCCTGACGCCACGCTGGCGGTAGCCGATCGCGTGATGGATGGTTTCGGCGAACGCATGCGGCAGATTTCGCTGCGCTTCGTGCCCACCGCCATCCTGTCGCGCCAGGTGGCGGTGATCCGCAAGCAATCGCTCATCATCAACCTGCCCGGCCAACCCAAGGCCATCAAGGAAACGCTGGAGGGCCTCAAGGACGCCGAGGGCAAGCCGGTTGAGGTGGGTATCTTCGCCGCCGTGCCCTATTGCGTAGACCTGATCGGCGGGCCGTACCTGGAAACCCGCGACGAGATCATCAAGGCATTTCGCCCCAAGTCAGCCATCCGCCAAGGGAATTCCCATTAACCTGCTGCGCGACCAATCTTCGCGCCTCTGGTGCTCGGCGTACTTTCGTACGCGTCCGCTCCTCGACGCGAACATTGGCCGCTCACGACGGTTACTGGAAATTCCATAAAGTCTCGCATTGGCGAGCCTCGCAGGCCATTTTCGGCCTGGGAGCCGCGCCAGCGCTTGAGTTTGGCCATTCCCTCCTCTCAAAACAATCCCCACGAACATCATGATCCAACACATCGAACTCACCACCGGCGCCAACCCCAAAGGCAGCGTCATCTGGATGCACGGCCTCGGCGCCGACTGCTGGGACTTCGTGCCGGTGGTCAAGGAACTCGGCCTGCCCGAAGAGCTACCGCTGCGCTTCATCTTCCCGCAGGCGCCCTCGCGCCCCATCACCATCAACAACGGCCATGTGATGCCGGGCTGGTACGACATCGCCATGACCCAGCTGGAACGCAAGGCCGACGAAGGCGGCATCCGTGAATCACAGGGCCTGATCAACGAACTGATCGCGCGCGAAATCTCGCGCGGCGTGGCGGCCGACAAGATCATCCTGGCCGGGTTCTCCCAGGGCGGTGCGATCGCCCTGCAGACGGCGCTTCGCCACCCGCAGGAACTGGGCGGAATCCTTGCGCTTTCGACCTATCTCACGCTGCAGGAATCGCTGCCCGCCGAGAAATCGGCAGCCAACGCACGCATCCCGATTTTCATGGCGCACGGCACGCAGGATCCGGTGATTCCCCTGGCGCTGGCGCGCGCCTCGCGCGACAAGCTGCAGGAACAGGGCTACCAGGTCGAGTGGCGTGAATACCCCATGCCGCACAGCGTGGTCATGGAGGAAATCGAACAGATCGGCCTGTGGCTGGTGAAGCGCTTCAAGTCGCCGATCATCCTCGCCTGACGTTTGCCCTGTCAGGGCGCGGGCGTGGCGAGCGGCTTTCCTTTTTCCACCACGTAGGTTGCCAGCACCT
>CAYSKY010000378.1:0-1029 GCA_964431425.1 uncultured Burkholderiales bacterium | reverse complement strand
CCTTCGACCACCACCACCTTGCCGCGCGCGGCCATCATGTCGATACCGATGCGGCCCACTTCGCCCAGATAGTCTTCGAGGTCGGGGGCTTCCGGATCCATGGTCGCGAAGACGAAGCCCTTGTAGCTCTGCACCTTGCCGGCCGGGATCATGTAGCTGTCACCGGCTTTGAGCATCTTCGGCGGCTCGCCCTCGACTTCCATGACCGAGCTGCCTTCAATCACGTAGCCGGTTTCGACGCCAAAGTGCGTGTGCCGCCCGGTAGAGCCGCCGGCCGCAATCTCGGCCATCCCCAGCACCACTTCGCGTCCGGTGTCTGCGATATCGGCGCGTTGCAGGATGGTGCGCTTGATGGCGGGCGCCTGCGCAATGGCGAGCCCGGCGGCCACAGCGAAAAGTACGGCAATACTGGCTTTGCGCTTCATGGGCGGTCTCCTTGGGGTGTGGGGCGGGACGAAAAGGTGAGAGAGCGGGTCAGGCGGCAAGCGGTGCCAGTACCGCGCGAATATCGTCGGGAATACGCACTGAGCGGCGCGAGTCGCGGTCGACATACACGTGCACAAAATGTCCCTGCGCCACGGCCACATCCTCTCCGGAGCGGAACAGCCCGATCTCATAGCGCACGCTGGAATTGCCCAGCTTTGCCACCCGCATGCCGGCGTCAATTCGCTCGGGAAAGGCGATCGGTGCGAAGTAGCGGCAGCTGGTTTCAATCACCAGGCCGATCGCGCGACTGGCGTGGATATCCAGAACTCCCTGCGCAATCAGGTACTCGTTGACCACCGTATCGAAGTACGAGTAGTAGACAACGTTGTTGACATGGCCGTAGACGTCGTTGTCCATCCAGCGCGTAGTGATGGGCAGGAAGTGACGATACGCGGACCGGCTGTCGGGACCGGCCGGCGCGCTGGTGGCGGGTGCGGGGGAAGCCTGCAAAATTAGTTCTCGCTCCGTACGTGTTGGGGGAAGGGTGTTTCCATTTGCAGCGTGCGGCCCGGATCGAACTTCACGTGTGGAATAACGGTGGGC
>CAYSKY010000377.1:0-4048 GCA_964431425.1 uncultured Burkholderiales bacterium | reverse complement strand
GGGATTGTCGTCGGAACTGCGCGGCAAACTTCAGGCGGCGCGGCCGGCAACCTTTACGACCGTATCCTGTACGGCTACGTGATTGATTTTGTGCAATGGCATGTAGCCGGATACTACTGGCCTGCATTCAATATCGCCGACTCGTCGATCTGCCTGGGTGCCGGACTGCTGATCTTTGACTCCTTCAGAAGACCGGTAGCTGATGAAGCTGGAAGATAGCGAAAGTTGGTGCCGTGATTCATCGATGGCGGAGGCATGGCCCATGGTGACACAATAAAACCCAAGCACTGGCGCGGCTTTTCAGGCAAAAATGCCCGGAAAAGCTCACCAGGGCTAGACTTCGTCAATTCATCCCTCAGGCCATCATGAACGATAACGAAGTTCTACTCGCAAATCCCCGCGGATTTTGTGCCGGCGTTGACCGCGCCATCGAGATCGTGGAAAGGGCGCTCAAGCAGCGCGGCGCACCGATCTATGTCCGGCATGAGATCGTGCACAACCGCTTTGTCGTCGATGATCTGCGGGCGAAGGGCGCTGTATTCATAGAGGAGCTCGCCGAGGTACCCGCAGGCGCCACCCTGGTGTTCAGTGCGCACGGTGTCTCCAAGGCGGTCCGGCGCGAGGCCGCCGAACGCGGTTTTCATGTATTCGATGCGACGTGCCCGCTGGTCAAGAAGGTCCATGTGGAAGTCATGAAACGCCGTAATGAAGGCTACCAGGTCATCATGATCGGCCACGATGGACACCCGGAAGTAGAAGGCACGATGGGGCAGTCCGAGTCCGGGATGTATCTGGTTGAAACAGTCGAGGACGTCGCCGGTTTGCAGGTGACTCCTGGCACACCGCTGACCTACGTCTCCCAGACGACGTTGTCTGTGGACGATTGCCAGAAGGTCATCGATGCCCTGAAAGCGAAATTTCCGGAGATTGTCGGCCCCAAGCAGGACGACATCTGCTATGCCACTCAAAACCGGCAGGACGCTGTGAAATTCATGGCGCCCCAGGTCGAAGTGGTCATCGTGGTGGGTTCACGCACAAGCTCCAATACCAACCGCCTGCGCGAGCTTGCGCAACTGCTGGGCTGCGATACCTACCAGGTAGACAGTGCTGCTGAGCTTGATCCTGCATGGCTGGCCGGCAAGCGCCGTATCGGGGTGACCTCGGGTGCCTCGGCGCCGGAAGTCCTGGTTCGCGACGTCATTGCAAAACTGCGGTCGTTCGGCGCGGACAGCGTCCGCGAACTGGATGGCATTTCCGAAAACATCACCTTCCCGCTGCCACGCGGACTGAGTCGAACCGCATAAAAAAACGCACCGCGATTGCGGTGCGTTTTCTTCAGGCCGTCCTGCCGATCAATCGGTCAGTTCGCGCCAGGACACGCGGCGTGTGGCCGTGAGTGCCGGTGGTCCCGGCAGCGGCAGGATGGCATTGTCACCACTGCCAAGCCGCGTAAACCCATAAAGCTTGATCTGCCCTGTTGCGCCCCCCGGGTTGCTGGGGTCACCCTGCCCGGTGTTGATCAGCGGCTTCACGGAAGTGGCGAGTGAATTGCCAAGTTTCTTGCCTGCCACACCCAAGGCAGTCGACAAGGGCGCGCCGGTTCTGTAGTCGAGGAAGTACTCAAAGCTGTCGCCTCCAATTGAACAGGCGCCACCGCCAGGCAAGTTGGTATTGAAAACCAGTTCACCAAGGATGTTCGTCGGGTCCGTGTTGGCGCGCTCACCAGTGCGTGGCAGGTCCAGGTACCAACCATTGTCGGTCGCAAAGTTCACCACGTTGTTGGTGGAGTTGCTCACCTGTTCGCCGGTGAGGCAAAGTCCCGCGGCAACCTGTGCTGCCGTACAGACCGATAACGTGATTGTCTGCTTGACGAACTTCGTTGCCGCAACCCGTGGATTACCCAGAGCGGTCGAGCCCAGCGTGTCCTTGACGGCATAGAAGGACTGTTGCTGCGTCGTCACCAAGTCACTGATGCCGATCAGCTGCCCGGTACCCACCAGAACGACCACGGTACCGCCGATCGTACTGGGCACCGGCTTGGCGGTAATGGACTGCGGTACGCCGCTGCCATCAACCAGGGTCACCAGCAACTGCGCGTCATACCCGGCAGCGCCCACATCGCCATTGACGTCAAAGCGCCAGAGGTTGCCCAGCAGGTCGCCACCGTAGACGTACTTGGTTGTGTTATCAACGCTCGTGTTGTCCACAAACGTTTCGATCTTCGCCAAGCCGCTTGGCGTGGCCGCACTGCCCACACCGGTGCTGATGGTACGGATAATGGCGCCAGTTGCCGCATTCAGCACGAACAGGCGTCCCACACCGTCACCCGGCGTGACATTGTTGTAGCCGGAGGCAACCAGCACCACCCAGGTTCCATCTTTCAGCTTGGTGATCTTCGGATTGCCGAATGTCAGGCCAAGATTGGTGTTGGTGAACTCCCACATGAACTGCGGTGCCGTCGGGTCGGTAATGTCCAGCGCAAAGTAGCCACGGCCACCGGCATTCTGACCACCAACCAGGATGGTCTTCCAGACGCCGCCAACATAAACGTCGCCAGCAACCGGGGAACCGTCCAAAAAGTAGTTATGGGCGTTCGGGTAATCCTTGTCTGCCAGCTTGTACATATTTGGCAGTACGAAGCTCGGCACGAAGGCCCAGCGCTCGTCACCCGTATCAGCGTTGAAAGCATGCAGGAACCCATCGTTGGCCGCCACATAGACGGTGGCAGGCCGGGTGGCCTTTGCCGCAGCGAAAGCAGAGAAGCCAGTGTCCGCGTAATTGAACCGCGGCGCCTTTACATACACAGCCTCGGCGCTGACGATATCTCCCAACACATGGGCACGCTCGCGGAAATACTTTGCGGCGTTGCTTTTCGGGCCTTCGTTGGTGCGGACGCCGCGCAGGAAGTCAACGAGGTTCGCTCCCACGGCCAGCGCCTGGTCGGTCGCTGAAATGCATGACGGGCCGAGCACACAGAACTGCGAAAGCGTACTCACATTGGGCAGCGTGAAATAGGCTTTCTCGGTCGCCGTCATGACACTCCAGTCAAACGCCTTCAGTCCCCCGGAGGTATCACGCATGTAAAGCGTTCTTGACGTGTTCGCATTGAGCAGATCGCGCGCCGACCAATCGGGCGTTGCCGATGGCTGGGCGGTGTTGGGATCCAGCTGTGACCGATAGAGATCACCCGACCATTCCACCGTTCGGAACGTCGACAGGAACACAAAGTTATCGCCCGCCGTAATGTTCGGGCTGCTGGTGGCGGCAGCAGATGCCGCGCCCACTTTGGCCGCCACTTTGGTCAGCGCGTCACTCAGCCCCGCCGCCACGGTTACCGGATCGGTTGCGCCGAAGTAGGTACCGCGCCCGTTGACGGCTGCATGCCACAAGTCATCAATGTTTTCCGGGCCGCCCTCGCCGCTGCCGTTGATTGCCGGAACTGGCCAGTTGCACGTCTTTCCGTCAGCCAGCCAGGTGCAAATGCCGGTTGCGGAATTCGCTGTGAGCCCTTTCAGCACGGAGTAATAGTCCCCGGACGTGTCGGTCTGGTAAGTTGGCGAGAACACCATGCGACCACGCGCGCCAAGACCCAGGGTAAAGGTCGTCATATGCTGATACGACGCCGCATCATTGGCGCTGGCCACCACATCATTGGTTGCGACATCAGTGCCGAGCGCACCGGTCGCATTTGACAGCGAGGCATCGCGCAAGTCAGTCACGTAGTAGTACTGCGCCACGTCGGCCAGCGTGTTTGAAGTTCCAGGCGTACCGGTGATGGTGCTGTTTACAGTGGAAACCGTAGTTACAGGGGTGCCGATGGTGGTGTTCGTTGTCGTGGAAGACCCCATGGTTGTCACCGGTGTGGTCGTGGACGAGCCATTGACGGTTGACGAAACGCCGGCAGTCGCCGCCGAGGTGGTAATGGATCCCGGCGGGTTGCTCGGTGTGGCCACGCAAGATGTCGTTGCCGTACCGTTGTTGACGAATGTCGTGGTGCCGCTCGGCACCCCGGTATCGGTGACATTGGTGGTGGTGGGCCCACTAATGG
>CAYSKY010000376.1:0-4048 GCA_964431425.1 uncultured Burkholderiales bacterium | reverse complement strand
GTGCGGGCCACGTGGCACAGGGCCGCCGCACGCGTGCCGCCCGGTAGAACAAACTCCTTGAGGGGCGGCAGGTGTGCGTTGAGCTCGGCCGTCGCCTGGTCGAGAAATCCCACATGCGTAACGGTGATGGCGCGGTGGCCGGGAATGCACAACTCGCCGCCGAGGTCAAACAGCTGGTTCTGGATGCGTACCAGGCATTCGCCGGCCCGCGCGCTGACTGGTTCCGTGAGGACCACACCGATCGCGCTGTTGAGTTCGTCGAGGTCGCCCATCACCTGCACCCGCGCGGCACTTTTCTGCACCCGGGTACCGTCGCCTAGACCGGTGGAGCCGTCGTCACCGGTGCGCGTGGTGATCCGCGTGAGCCGGTTAGCCACGGACAGTCTTCCGCACGGACCGGCGGCTGCGCATACCGGCGGTTGCAAGGGGGCGGATGAGATTGGCGCGGCCGTTTTCCATCCGCGAATTATAACGGTGAGACTTGGTATCATTGCCGATCGCCAAATCCTGTTTCAGGGCATGAGTACTCCCAAATTCAATTTCCTCGATTTCGAGCAGCCGATTGCCGAGCTGGAAACCAAGATCGAGGAACTGCGCTATGTGCAGGACGATTCGGCCGTGGATATTTCCGCCGAGATCGAAAAGCTGTCGAAAAAGAGTCAGACGCTCACCAAGGATATCTACGGCAAGCTGAACGCATGGCAGATTTCCCAGGTGGCGCGGCATCCGCAGCGCCCGTACACCCTCGACTACATCAGCATGATGATGACCGACTTCGAGGAACTGCACGGCGACCGTTCGTTCGCCGACGATGCGGCGATCGTCGGGGGTATCGCACGTTTCAACGGGCAGAGCGTGATGGTGATCGGCCACCAGAAGGGCCGCGATACCAAGGACCGGCAATACCGCAATTTCGGCATGCCCAAGCCTGAGGGCTACCGCAAGGCCTTGCGCCTGATGAAGCTGGCCGAGAAATTTGCGCTGCCCATCATCATGTTTGTTGATACACCCGGCGCGTATCCGGGCGTGGGTGCGGAAGAGCGCGGGCAGTCGGAAGCGATCGGGCACAACCTATACGTGCTGGCCGGTCTGCGTGTGCCGGTGGTCATCACCATCATCGGCGAGGGCGGGTCGGGCGGCGCGCTGGCAATTGCCGTCGGCGACGTCACCTACATGCTGCAGTACTCGACTTATTCCGTGATCACGCCTGAAGGTTGCGCAGCGATACTCTGGAAAGACTCGGGACGAGCATCTGAAGCAGCCGAGGCCCTGCAGATAACTGCGCCCAAGCTCAAGGCGCTTGGGTTGATCGACAAGGTGCTGAACGAACCGCTCGGCGGCGCGCATCGCGATCCGCAGGCCATGGCATTGACCATCAAGAAGGCAATCGCCGACTCGCTCAAAACACTGGCGGAGTTGCCGGCGGACAAACTGGTCACCGAGCGCCAGAAGAAGCTTCTGCAACTCGGCCGGTTCAAGGAAATCTCGAACTAGTTTCGTTCGAACGCCCCGGCAGTCCAATTCTCACGGCCCGCAAACTCCAGCATTGGCGCGGCTCCTGGCGGCTTTTTGCCCGGAAAGGCCCGCCAGTGCTTGATCTTGGCGCTGCGATGCGGGCTTGCAACCGCAAAAAAGCTGGTGCCGCTAGGTCAGTAACGCAACCAGCAGAATTGCATTCAGCGCTGCCAGGCCGCCCAGCAGCCACACTGCCATTCGCGGCGCGCCGGCGGCGCGTTGAATCCGCAGCGTGGGGTCCGGGATTTCGATTGCGCGCGCGGGCGCAGGCGCGGCGACGGGGGCGGGTGTGACGGGGATTTCCAGCTGCACCATGGGCTCCACGTCTTCCAGCTGCGCGGTGAAGGCGGCGAGCCGCTTTGTCGCCGACAAAGAGTCGAAGTCGCGTGACAGGCGGTGGGCGGCCGTCGCGGACAAGGCATCGCCATCGTCGCGCATGATGGGTGCGAGTCGCGTCCCGTCCGACAATTCGCGGCGGCCGCGCTCAGGCACTTCAGCGGGAATGTCGTCAGCCAGCAGCCTCAATAACGCCTCGGATTGCGCAGGTGCGACGTGCGGCGTGCCGCCGGCCGGCGTGGCTGCGCCGCTCTCGATGAGCTTGCGGACATCACGCAGAGCCCGCGCGAAATCGCGCATCGAGGCGAAGCGGCCGTCCGGCGCCTTCGTCAGCGCCCGCGCCACGATGGCATCTAGTTCCAGCGGCACCCGCGGGTTGATGGTAGAGGGCGGCACCGCCGGCTCATGCACGGTCTGGTACATGATGGAGTTGATGCTCGGGCTGTCGAAGGGGGGCGCGCCTGTCAGCGTTTCGAATAGCACGACGCCCAGCGAGAAGATATCCGAGGTCGGGCTGATGGCTTTGCCGGTGACCTGTTCGGGTGACATGTAGCGCGGCGAACCCAGCACGACGCCGGTCATGGTCTTGACCGCCGAGGTCGGTGTCCGCGCGATACCGAAGTCGGTGATCTTCGCGATCCAGCGGTCCTCGTCCTGCATGACCATGATGTTCGAGGGCTTGATGTCGCGGTGGATCACATCGCGTGCGTGGGCAAATGCAAGGCCGTCGGCCACCTGCACCACAACGTCGATGGCATCGAGTACGGCCAGCGGTTTGTCGCCGCGCATGAGCATCTTCAGTTCGCGGCCGTCAATGAACTCCAGCGCCATCCAGGCAAAATCGTCGGTCTTGCCGACGTCGTAGATGGAAACAATGTTCGGGTGGTTGAGCCGGCCGGCTGCCTTGGCTTCCTGCGTAAAGCGCGCCTCGTATTCCGCCACCTCCTCCTGTGAAAGGGTGAGGTTGATGGTCTTGATGGCCACCACACGGTCGATGGCCGGATCGACGGCCTTGTAGACCACACCCATGGCACCGCGCCCCAGCAGTTCGAGGATCTTGTAGCGGCCGAGCGTGTCGATCATCGGTTGAGCCTGCATGTCAGTTGTCCCGCTTGAAGTCGATTTCGGCCTCGTAAACGCGCTGGGCGGCACCCGGATTGAACTTCCAGTCCATCAGCGCGCGGCGGACCGAACGGTCGAACACCCTGGACGGGCGTGATTCCAGAATCTCCACCGTGGTCACATTGCCGGAGGCGTCGATCAACACGCGCGCACGCACGCTGCCCCTCGTCAGGCCCTCGCGGGCAGCCTCCTTGGGAAATTCAGGCTCGCGCCCGGCGCGCTTGACTACGCTGGTCGCGACAGGGGCTGCCCGGGATGGCTCGCGGGCATTGCCTGCGTTGATTGGCGCGGGGGTGGGCTCAACGGCCGGCGTGACCGGTGGCGGCTTGGTCGCTTGCAAAGTTGCGGTGGGCACCGACGGCGACGGCAGCTGCAGTCCGGCTGGCGGACGCCTGGTCGGGGGCTTTTCTTCGCGCAGCGGTTCAGGTCTGCGTTCGCCGGCCTCCTGGCGGAAGGTTGCCGTTGCCGGCGGCGCCTCGGCCGGGGGGCGGGATGTCGGTGCAGCTGCCACCGTCGGTGGCGGCGTGCGGGCGGGTACCTTCTTATCCGCTGCAGACGCGCCTCCCGCACTGACGACCGGGGTGACGACCGGTTTCACCGCCGGCGTCGGAAGATTGGTCGAGGGAATGTTCGTGACGGGGAGAGCCGGGGCTGGTGTCGTGGCTGCGGGGGCGGGTTCCGCCTGAACGGGGGTGGCGGTTGGCCCGGCTGGTGGCGCGCTGATGGAAGCGGGCAGTGAAGCAGCGATCTGCGGCGCGTTTGGCGTGCGCCATTTCTGGTTCAGCAGATACAACTGGAACGCTGCGCACGCGGTGAGCGCCAGCGCCACAACCCCGACTTTGGTACGGTCTTGCAGCCAGTGTGGTGACGTGCCGTCGGCCCGGCGCGCCAGGTGCGGAGGCGGGGAATCTGCGGCAAACGGGCGCACTGTCGCGGCGCCCGCCGCAGGAAGTTCTGGTGCGCTGCCGGCGATGATGCGGGTCTGCGTGCCATCCACCGGGCGGCCGCCGCGGCGCGACAATGCGCGGCGTTCGGCAACCAGCAGCGCGGCTTTGGCATCGCCGGCGGCGTAGAG
>CAYSKY010000375.1:0-4068 GCA_964431425.1 uncultured Burkholderiales bacterium | reverse complement strand
ACGGTATGGCGCAACCGCGCCGAATTTCCGGTCGGCCGTGAAATGGTGGTGGAATTCCTGACCCGCAAATGGGCCCGTGAACTCGACTACCGCCTCATCAAGGAACTGTGGGAGTTTCGCGAAAGCCGTATCGCCGTGCGCTTTGCGTATGAATGGCACGACGATGCCGGCAACTGGTTTCGTTCCTACGGCAATGAAAACTGGGAGTTCACGCCCGAAGGATTGATGGCGCGGCGCTTTGCCAGCATCAACGACCTGCCCATAAAGGCGGCTGATCGTAAATACTTCTGGGAACGCGGCGAAGGCGGCCGCCGCCCGGACGACCATCCCGGGCTGAGCGACCTTGGGCTGTAACTAGCGCGCGGTTGCGGGCAACGCCGGCCTTGCCGTCATGGCGCCGCGTACGTTGGCAAAATCAAACCCGAATGATGCTTTTGCCGCGAGCGTGCCGAGTTCGTTGTACAGCGGCAGGATGGAACTTTTGTCGTCCGGGTACACGCGGTTCGACAGGAACGCATAAAAGGTTTTCGAGTACGGGTCGATCCAGATGATGCAGCCGGTGAAACCCGTGTGACCGTAGCTGCCCACCGGGAACAGCGTGCCGCGCGGGCGGGAGAAAGGCGTGTCGATGTCCCAGCCGGCGCTGCGGCGGTAGTACGCCGCCTCGGCAGATTGCACGGTGGTGAGCCGCGCCATGCTTTCTGGTGACAGAAAGCGGCGACCGTTGACCATGCCGCCATCGGCCATCATGCGCGCGAAGGTGGCGAGGTCGCGGATCGTGGTGAACAAGCCGGCATGTCCCGCCACGCCGCCCATGAATCGCGAAGTTGGATCGTGCACGATGCCGCGCAGTTCGTGCTCGCGCGGCAGGTCGAAATGCAGCGAATCGTCGGCCGCAGCGGCCGTCCTTTGCGTCGGCGCGATATTGTCCGGCTCGAAACGTGCCAGCGGGTGGTAACCGCTGCGTGTCATGCCCAGTGGTTTGAAGATGCGCTGCGTTGCAAGCGCTTCCAGCGCCAGTCCGCTGGCGCGCTCGATCACCACACCCAGCAGGATGAAGTTCACATCGGAGTAGCGGAACAGGTTGCCCGGTGCGTCGGTGGGCGCCAGTGCGCAGGCGCGGCGAATGGCTTCGGGTTTTCCGCGCCAGGCGGGCTTTGCCGGCAGGCCGGCCAATAGGCCCGAGGTGTGCGTGAGCAAGTGCCGCAAGGTGATCGCATCGCGCCCGTCGCCGGCGCACTCGGGCAGGTATTTCGTGAGCGAATCCTCGTACCCGATGGTGCCGTCCTCGATTAGCAATTGGATGAGGGTTGAAGTCACCACGACTTTGGTGAGCGAGGCTGCGTCGAACAGTGTGTCGACGTCGACTTGCGGTGCATTCGCATCGGGTGTCAGGCGGCCGTACGCGTGGCCGTAGGCTTCGCCGTTGCGCTCCAGCCAGATCGCGGCGCCGGGCAATTTGCCCCCGTCGATATTGCGCTGGATGGCGCGGTCGATTTGCGGGAAAACGGTTGGATCAAGCGTGGGAGCGGGCGCCAGCCAGGCGCAGGCGCCGAGCAGGGTGAGGGCGAGGGTGGCGGAGGCAAGGCGGAAGCAGGTGCGGTGGGTGGTCATCGTGCGAGTTTGGCATGGGAGTGGGCGACGCGGTAGGACGCCGGTCCTTCTTTCTGCAAGAAAGCGATGAAGTCTCCTTTAGGTCACTTTCCTCGGCCCGCCGGAGCCGGGCCGGTTCGAGCGGCGGCGAATGAAGCAGTTCATTCGCCGAAACCCCGCTCTCACCCTCGCGCCCTGCATGGTCCTCGGATTCGTAAGGCACAACACATGCCGCAGGGCATGTGTTATGTCCTTACTCATCCAAATGCCAAGACAATGTCCCAGAGAGCCACACGGGCGTCTTTTTCCTGCTGGCCCGAAGGTTGGCCGTAAGTGGAGATCAGGGTCTTTTTCGATCCCGCGGAGCGTTCTTTGAGCAGCGGGTCGGTCGCGTTTTTCGTTTCGCCTTCGAAGTACATCTGCGTGATGATGCGGGAGTTGGCGCCCTTTACATCGAAGTGGATGTGCGGCGTGCGATTGTCGTAGGCGCCGGGCATGATGGTCTTGAATCGGTATCCGCCGTCTGCCCCGGTCTTGATTTTCGCGTAGCCCTGGAAATTCGGATCGAGCGGGCTCTTGCTGTCGTCACCCGGATGCGCGTATCTACCCACCGCATTGGCCTGCCAGATCTCCAGCACGGCACCGGCGACCGGTTCGCCCTTGGTGTTCAGTACCCGGCCACTCACGTACAGCAATTGCCCTGCAGCACGTTCCTTGTTTCCCGCCACCGTTGTGAGATCCATGTCCTGGTCGGCGGGTACGGTGATCGGATAGAAAGGCCCCAGCGCATCTTGCGATGTTGGCCGCATCGCGCCTTTCTGCCCGAACGCCGGCGTGATGCCGGTGAGCGTTGCGCCAGCCATGGCGAGGGTTGCGGTGAGCATGCCGCGTCGTGTTGCAACGGGATTGTGTGCAGCGGGCAACGCGTGATCGTGACCGGATTCTTCTTCGGATGCCGTGGGTGTCAACATGGTGCGCCTCCTCTGTTGGGGAGGCCCACTTTACGATGAATCGGATCCTTTTGTCCTGCGCGGAGTTGGTTACATGGCGGCCGATGAGGCCCGTGCCGGCTTCAGGTGCGCGGCCAGATCACATCGGTGCGATCGAATGCCTCACCGTAGAACCAGGCCACGGCTCGCTCGAGGACGGGTGCCATGCCTTCGCCCGACGGCGCGCCGGCCGACGAGAATCCGTGATCGGCGCCCGGGATGCGAATCCATACCAGGTCGCGCTTTCGAACCAGCAGTTCGACCGTGAAGGCATCCATGGTGCGTGGTGCGGAGTTTTCATCGCGGTCTCCGTATGCGATGAAAAATTTCGCCGGTGATTTGCCCAGCTGTTCAAACGGGAAAGGTGCAAATTTGTCCGCCCAATAGCGATGGGCATGACCGAAAACCATGCGGTTGGCGCTGTCAGGGTCGGAGCTCACGGCCTGCCAGGCCTCGGTAACGGCCTTGATGCGGCCCGCCTGCGTATCGGCAGTCTTGGCGATGAAACCTTCACCGGCAAAAGCCATGTCAAAAAAGTCCTGTAGTTGTGACGCCGGTACCGCCGCCAGTAATGCCACGTGTGTGATTTCCGGGTGACGCAGCGCCAGCCGCGGCGCGAATACCGCGCCTTCAGAATGTCCGATTACCAGGATCGCCCTCGGCTTCTGGCCGCGTAATGTGATCACGCCTTTCAGCGCCGCGCCCAGGGCGGCCAGCCAGCGCTCGCCGGATTGCTCGCGCCGAAACGTTTCCGAACATTCGCCTGCACTCCCCGGATTTTGCGGGTTGTCGAAAACAGCCACCCCCGGCTTGTCGACCAGCAGGACCTGTGCGCGATTCTTGTTTGCCCGCCGCACGAATGCATGCCAGGAGCCGGCGACACGATCGCCTTGCAGCGTGAAGTTGGAGGTGCAGCCGGATCCTTGCAGCACCAGGATCAGCGGTCGGTCGTCCCTGGCATCGGCGTCCGTGAGATAGAACTCAATGTCCCGGCCGAGCGCATCGCGCACGGCAAGGGCGCGGTAGGGAAAGGTTTCGGGAAATGCTTTCACGGTGCGTGCGACCGGCTGTTGCGCACATGTGATGCCGGCCGACATGGAGAACAACAGAAGCAAGAGGATGCTGGCGAGTTTCATGACCTGCCTTGATAGGATGGCAAACACGACATTGCCATTCGAGGTGCGAAAAGTTCCAGGCGGCAACGTGAGCGATTGCGACGCGGTGTTGCGCTTGCGGGCGGTGCGAAGTCCATGGCGAATTGACTGCACCGGGACATCCGGCAATCAACGGCAAAAAAAATCGGGCCAGAGGCCCGATTTTTCTGAAACGCAGTGCTGATCGAAATCAGCGCATGGCGTTTAATTACTTCTTGGCGGGTTCAGCAGCCTTGGCCGGCTTGGCTTCGTCCATCATCTTCTTGCACTCGGCCTTGGCCTTGTCGTCAGCCTTTGCATCCAGCTTCTTGCAGGCTTCCATCTTCTTGGCC
>CAYSKY010000374.1:0-4073 GCA_964431425.1 uncultured Burkholderiales bacterium | reverse complement strand
GACGACGACTTTGCCTTCGGCGGCTGGCGGCAGGACGTTTTTTCCGAAAGGATTCTGGAGTTGCACCAGCCTGCGCAGGTAAGCCGCGCGTGCAAACTCCACCGCGCCGCCGCCCAGTTCGCCCGGCCGGTAACCGGAAAGCTGCTGAAAACCGCCGAGCGAAAACTGGTTGAAAAAACTCAGCTGCCCGTCAAAGGCCCGTCCGTAACGCGCGCCCAGTGACAACGTATTCGCGCCGGACGTGAAGTGTTCCTGGTAGTTGAACTCCGCCTTGCGGTACTCGTTGGTCGCCTTCTGTGATTTCAGGCTGGCGAAGTAATCCAGTTGGACGATTCGCCCCTCGCGCGGAAAATTCGGGTCGTCGATATTGTCAAAAAGAAACTTGGCGCGGGCGCCGCCCTCACGGAATTCGGGCTCGGCAAAGAAAGATGTGCCGACCGTGATCCGGGCATTGTTTCTCGACTGCATCATGCCGATGCGGAAGATGGCATTGCGGTTGATGTCGTAGCCCAGGTCTAGTGACGTCGTGTTGCTGGACAACTGGTACTGCGATTGTCGCCTGCCGGAAATGATCAAATCGACCGGGCGTTGCAACACCTCCACGCCTGGGGTGATGTTGAAGGCGTTGAAAAAGCCGGATGCGGCGAATGGCTGGAAGAATTGGGTTGCAACACGCCGGTCACGTCCCAGTTGGAAATCTGTGCGCCACTCCGCGCCGGCGCTGTTGAACTGCGTCTGCAACACGCGCATGAGCAGGTTGAAGCGGCCTTCGCCCACCGTATCCGCTGCCAGGGAAAGACCGAAGCGGATGTAATTCGGGCCCCATTGTTTTTCGCGGGCATCGACCGTGAGGACGTTGTAGCCGCCGTCGTTAAGCAGGCTGTAATTGACGCGTTCAAAGTAACCGGTGCCGAACACCCGGCTCACGCCCAGGTTGAATTTCTTGAAGTCGATGGGCTCGCCGGGTTTTACGCCCAGAGTGCGCTTGAGTTCGTCGGCGTTGGCGCGCTCCAGGCCGGCCACCCGCACCTCGGAAATACTCTCCCGGTCACCGATCGGCGCCGGCGCGCGCGCCAGTTGAGAGCTGCGTAAGGCGGCGTATTGCTCGGGTGGCAGGCTGAGCACGCGCAATTTGTCGAGCATGCTGCGGGTGGTGGCGGCCCCGATGTTGATGGCGTCGCCCACCAGGCGGAAATCCGAGGCGCCGATGGTATCCAGCGGCGGCGAAATGAGGAAGTCTGTGGGCTTGAGCGATTCGATGGAGGCCCGCACATTCTGCTCGGTCAGGATGTTGACCATCTGCAACGACACGCCCACCAGCGACTGGATATCCTGCTGCCTGAGGAGCGGGGTTCCGATATTGACGACGATGACCACGTCAGCCCCCATCTTGCGGGCCACGTCGACGGGCAGGTTGCGGGTGAGGCCGCCGTCGAGGTAGATGTGCTCGCCAATCTGGTAGGGCGCAATGGCACCGGGGACGGACATCGAGGCGCGCATGGCATCGACCAGTCGGCCCTGGTCAAACACGACCATCTGGCCGTTCTCGGCGTCGGTCGCGACCGCGCGAAAGGGGCTCGGCCACGCATCGAAACTCACGCTGGGCGGAGCATTGCGGGTGATCTGGCTGAACAGTGAATCGAACTTCTGGCCGGAGATGGCGCCCGGCGGCAGCCGCACGCCGTCAGCCTTGACGCCGAGTTCGAGGCGCAGCAGCCGGTTCTGGTCCTCCTCCTTGCGCAGGAAACTGCGGTCCACACGCGGAGACTCGTCGGTCAGCAGCCGGTCCCAATCCTGTTCCAGCAGCCGGTCTTCCAGCTCCTTGACCGATGTGCCGGACGCATATGCCGCCCCGACCAGCGCACCCATACTGGAGCCGGCGATCACATCGACGGGAATCCGCAGCTCTTCCAATACCTTGATGACGCCGATGTGGGCGGCACCGCGGGCGCCGCCGCCGGAGAGCACCAGCCCGATCTTTGGACGCGGAGCAGGTGCCCCGGACGCCCCGGGCGAAGACGGTGTCTGGCCGATCGCGGGCACCGCGGTGAGCGCCATTGCGAAAGTCAGGGATAAAAAGTAGGCCCGCGGGAACATCACGGGCCTATTGTAACGCGACGCGATTGCGATTCCGCGTCACGGGGAGGAAACGAAAGGTCTCAAGTTGTGGCGGGGGGCAGCGCCGGCGTATCGGGATGGATGCGGAACCACGCCGCGTACAACGCGGGCAGGAACAGCAGTGTCAGCAGGGTCGCCACCAGCAGGCCGCCCATGATGGCCACTGCCATCGGTCCGAAGAAATCAGAGCGCGTCAGCGGAATCATTGCCAGGATGGCAGCCAGTGCGGTCAGCGCGATCGGCCGCAGGCGGCGTACCGTCGCGTCGATGATGGCGCCGAACGGTGGGTGGCCGGCCTTGATGTCCTGCTCGATCTGGTCGATCAGGATGACTGAATTGCGCATGATCATCCCGAACAGGGCGATAGTTCCAAGCATGGCAACGAAGCCGAACGGCTTGTTGAACAGCAGCAATGCCGCCGCCACGCCCACCAGACCCAGCGGTGCGGTGAGCACCACCAAAATGACGCGCTGGAAACTCATCAGCTGGATCATGAGCACCGTGAGGACCGCGCCGAAGAACAGCGGCAATCCGGCATTGATGGAGTCCTGGCCCTTGGCACTTTCCTCGACCGCGCCGCCCACATCAATTCGGTAGCCAGGTGGCAGCTTTGCCTGCAGGCCGGCGATCTTGGCGCTGATATCAGCTGAAGCGGTGGCGGGCTGAAGGGAGGTATCGTAGATATCGGCGCGGACCGTGATCGTAGGCAGCCGGTCACGGCGCCAGATCACACCGTCCTCAAACTCATAGCGGACTTTGGCGATCTGCGTCAGCGGCACAGCCTTGCCGGCGCGGGTCGGCACGTTGAGGCTTTCCAAAAGGTGCATCTTGGCGCGCTCGTCCGCGGGGCCGCGGATGAGGATTTCCACCAGCTTGTCGCGCTCCCGGTACAGCGTGGCCTGAACCCCATTGAGCGAGGTGTTGATGAAGGTCGATAGCTCCTGCGAGGACACGCCCAGCAGGCGCGCCTTGTCCTGGTCGACATCGAGCTTGATGACCTTGGAGCGCTCATCCCAGTCGAACTGCACGTTGGCCAGGCCTGGGTTACTGCGCATGGCGTCGGCGACCTTGTTGGCAATGTCACGGATCACGGGGATTTCTTCGCCGGAAACGCGGAACTGCACCGGAAAGCCAATCGGCGGACCATTCTGCAGTTCCAGCACCCGGGTGCGCACTTCGGGGAATTCCGTTTCGAAAAGCTTGATCAATCGGCCGCGCAGTTCACGGCGCGCATTGACGCTGTTGGTTGTGATCACAAACTGCGTAAAGCTGGCGGCGGGCAATTGCTGGTCCAACGGGAAATAGAAGCGTGGACTGCCGGTCCCCACATAGCTCACATAGTTGCTGTACAGGTCTTTTTGCCCTGCGAGGAATTGCTCCAGTTTGACAACCTGGGCCTCGGTGGCCTGGAACGAGGAGCCCTCGGCAAGCTTAATATCCACCAGCAGTTCCACGCGGGTGGAGGACGGGAAGAACTGCTGTTGCACAAATTTGAATGCGACCAGCGATGCCACGAACATCACCACAGTGACCACGATGACGGTTTTGCGGTTTGATACGCACCACGCAACCGTCCTGCGGAATCGCTGGTAGAACGGCGTCGCGTAAACATCGTGCTCGCCATGCAGCGCCGGGTCATGCGTGAGCGCTGTTGCGTCGTTGTTGTCTGTACCGGCCGGGCAGATGCGCGCGGCCAGGCGCGCCCCCACGAAAGGAATGCGCGAGGCCCAGGCGCCGATACGTCGCATGCGCGGCGTGATGACCGGCTTGCCGTTGCGGTAGTCCGGCAGGAAGTGATAACCGAGATACGGGATGAATATCACCGCAGCGAACCACGAAAGGATCAGGGCAATTGAGGTGACCTGGAAAATCGAACGGGTGTATTCGCCGGTACCCGAGCGCGCGGTGGCGATGGGGAGAAAGCCAGCCACCGTCACCAGCGTTCCCGACAGCAT
>CAYSKY010000373.1:0-4073 GCA_964431425.1 uncultured Burkholderiales bacterium | reverse complement strand
GAAATGCTATGTCTACCAATCAATCTATCCATGACGAAATGGCCGATGCTCTGCTGCAGGTGGCGGTACGGCAAACGGAACTCTACGCCATGATTAAGGGCGTGCATGCGCTCCTGGAGGACTCGCCGGCCGCGTCTGAGTGCGATTCAGTCTGCAGCGCGGAGACGCTGACCCGCGAAAGCCTGAAAAGGGCGAAGGCACTTGGGGAGGATCTGGAGCGGGTGAAGTTTCACGCAGTAAAAATTGCGACCGAGGCACGCGCGGTTGAGATAGCCTGAGCGGCCGGGCAAGACTTCGCCCGCCTAGCCCGGCGGGGCGAACACCGGGAACCCTCCCCGGCCGGCGCGGCGAACCTATCGGAGGGGATGCAATCAGGGTGCATCTTTTGAAAACGATATGCCGTGCCGATTGGCGAGACGCCAGCCAATACCCCAACGCAACCAACACAAGTCCGGTTAAATGGGCTTGGGAATTCTTGCGTAGAAACCCGGACTATTCTGCCGATTGGGACCGCGTGGCGATGGCGCTGCGAGCTGTCGCGCAACGGCGGCCGGATATGGCTGGCTACGTTGAATGTCTGATTAAAGACTCTCCCGACGATTGGAAACTATTCAAGCGGGACTATGTTGGGCCGCCATCCCTGGAGCAGGCTGAAATTGAATGGTACGAAGCAATCGACACGGCCGAAGAAATGCAGGTATATCGCCCCCCGAGAAATGATGGCGAGACGCACGCTGAATACGTGCAACGCGTCGCCAGCTATCAAACGGAGCCGCTGCAAATTGCACTTGGGGCAAAGTGGCAACTTTCATTTATGGCGAGCCCAGCCAACCCGAGCAGCGACTTGTTTAGAGTCGAATTTCTGCCGCGTCAGTCGCTTGGGGTGTCCCTGCCTAACCTGGATCATCGCTACTTGAAAAAAAGACTGCAGCGGCCCGAATGGCTGGCGTTTTGCGAGCGCTCAATACTTGAGCAGGGCGACAAATTTCCGGGCATGGGCACACTCGCACAGGAGCATATCGCGGTGTCGTTTGATCTTCGCTACCCTCTCAAATCACAATTTGAAGCTGCGCAAAGGTGGCTTGAATCAAAACAGAATCGCATGGTGAAGCGCGGCCACATTGAGACGGCCAAAGCGCACAAGAAACAGCCGAGGGAATGGGTGAATTACTTGCGTGCGCTTGACGCGGACGCGGACGGCATAGAGGCCGGCGACATCGTAAAAGTTTTGCTGCCTGGTGAAGCCAAACAAGACACGTACTCCAATGGCTACGCACCAAGGAAAAAAGTAGAGGCATGGATTGCGGCCGGCCGTGATCTGGCACAGGATGGGTACAAGGTGATTGCACTAATCCCCGGTCAGAAACGGCCAGCGAGGGCAAAGGCGAAATAGGAGGTTTGCTAGTGGAAAACTTTAGGCGCTAGAAAAGTTTTCCTATATCGGGCGGACGGCAATAAATAAATTGCAACTACATCAACCCCTAAAGGAATGTAGATGCAAAAAGCCAACCCGACACCCGGCGAAGTGTTGCTTCGCCTTCCCGCTGTTGAGGCTCGTACGGGCCTCAGGAAATCCGCAATCTATGCCGGCATCAAGGCCGGCACATTCTGCCCCCCTGTCAAGCTCGGGCCGCGCGTCGTTGCGTGGCCGCAGAGTGAAATTGATAGTTGGATTGCCCAAAAAATTGCGGGGGCACGCGGGGCGGCCAAATGAACGCGGCCACATCTTCCGCCCCTTCACCACATGCGCAGATACTCGCTGATGCTGCAGCGATAAGCGCCAGCGGCGGGCGCAGTTATGCCGAAATCGACCGGCGCCCCGCGCTGCGCACGCTGATTCAGCAAGCCGTTGAAGCCATCGAGGCCGCCATGCCGGCCAGCATCCTGCACGAAGGGCGGCGCTACTTCTTGTGCGTGCGCGTTGATGCGGTGGAGCTGGGCATTCATTGCGCGGCCGATGATCCGGCGCCACTGGTGCGCGTACTGACCGAAGGCGGGAAATGGTGCGGGCATCGGCCGGGCCGCGTGGCCGACCTACAGCCCAGCAATGCCGGCACCGAAGATCCCGGCCAGGTGCGCGCTTCACCAAATCACGGCCGCGATCCCGGCCGCGAACATGGCGGGCGCGGCGATGCTTGAGCCAATCGGGACGGGACCGGATTCCCGCGAAGATCAATGTAAGCGTGCGGCCGAATACATGACGTCGCACCCCGGCTGCACGCTGCTAGAGCTGCAGGCCGGCGCCGATCTTGGCAGCGCATCAAAAGTGGTTTCCGAAATGGAGCGCACTTTTGGCTATTGCCTGAAGCGTGAGCGCTGTTTGGCGCCCACACAGGACGGCACACATTACCGGCGCGTGGTGCGCTACACCCTGGAATCACGGCCGGCGAACAAGCGGACCGGGAAGGCGGCCAATCAATGAGGGCACCAACCGTTGATGCGATCCGGGCCGCGCTCGCGTGCATTACTCCCGACTTGCCGCGCGATGTATGGGCGCGCGTGGCGATGGCGTTGAAATCGGAGCTTGGCGAGGCCGGTTTTGAGCTGTTCGACACCTGGAGCAAGGGCGGCGAGACGTATCAAGCGAAGGCGACGCGCGACACCTGGGAAAGTGTGAAAGCGGGGGGTCGCGTAAAAATTGGCAGCCTGTTTCACCTTGCGAAGGCGCACGGATACCAGCCCGAGGCACCAACAAAGCCCACCCCGGCCGATGCGGCGCAGTTGAAGGCGCGAGCCAAAGAGCGGCGCGAGCGTGAGACGCGGGAGCAGGTGGAGCGCGCAGCCGCACAGCTAGGCGCGGCCAAAGAGGCGGAACGCGTTTTGAACGCGGCCAGCGCGGACGGCCATTGCCCGTACCTGGAGCACAAAGGCGTGAAGGCGCATGGGGTAAGCATCGCGGCCGGGGGCTGGTTACTGGTCCCCGTGCGCGACTTGGCCGGCACTCAGTACAACGTGCAGCGCATCGCCCCCGAGAAGCCGGCAGAGGGGCCGGACAAGCTGTTTTTGAAGGGCGGGCGCAAGAGCGGGCTATGCCATTGCATCGGGGAGCTGAAAGGCGCCCCGGTTATTCTCATTGCTGAGGGTTACGCAACGGCGGCCAGCCTGCACGAGGCGACGCTCCTGCCGGCCGTGGTTGCCTTTGATGCCGGCAATCTGGCGCACGTTGCCCGCGCGGTGCGCAAGGCACACCCGGCCGCGTTGCTGGTGATCTGTGGCGACGATGACCGCGAAACGGAAGCCAACACCGGCCGCAATCCCGGCCGGGAGGCGGCGATAGCGGCGGCGGATCGTGCGCACGCGGTGGCGATCTTTCCCGAAGGGCTGCCCGCCGATAAGAGCGACTTTAACGACATGGCGACGCATGCCGGCGCGGTGGCCGTGCGCGATTGCGTGGAGCGAGCCATTAAAACGGCCTCAGAGGCGACGAAACAGGCACCCGAAGGGGAAGACACCAGCGAAAAAGGCGCGGGGCTTGCAAGCCGGTTCAAGGTGACTGCGGAAGGTGTTTTCTATGCCGACTTTGACCAAGAGGGGCGGCCAAAGGCGCCCGCATGGGTATGCAGCCCGCTTAAGGTGACTGCGCTGGCACGCGATGCCGATGGACAGGATTGGAGCTACGTCCTGGAATTCGCGGACCCAACAGGACGGCCGCAAATATGGGTAATGTCCGCCCGCATGCTCGCCGGGGATGGTGCCGAGTTTCGCGGAATTTTGATGGCGCGGGGGCTGCGAATTGGGGCTTCCCCGCGTGCCCGCGCGTTGCTGACTCAATACATTCAAAGCCAACAACCAACACAGCTCGCAATCGTCACCGATAGAACCGGCT
Organism: uncultured Burkholderiales bacterium; assembly: GCA_964431425.1. Classification (GTDB taxonomy): domain Bacteria; phylum Pseudomonadota; class Gammaproteobacteria; order Burkholderiales; family Usitatibacteraceae; genus UKL13-2. The sequence goes on along the minus strand of CAYSKY010000373.1, from coordinate 247 downwards.
GGCACGCGGGCGGCGCCTTTGTCACACCCGGCGAAACACTGGGCGGCAATGGCGAGCCAATTGTTCACCGCACGGACGGCACCGCAGAAAACACGCTTCGCCAGCGCGGCAAGCTGGAAGGCTGGCGCGAGCATGTTGCGCGGTATTGCCCAAAGAATTCGCGGCTCATGTTCGCGGTGAGCTGCGCATTCCTGGGACCGACATTGCGAGCGGCCGGCATCGGGAGCGGCGGGTTTCACCTTCGCGG
>CAYSKY010000372.1:3546-4076 GCA_964431425.1 uncultured Burkholderiales bacterium | reverse complement strand
TATTCGCTCTGTGCAAACGGGTAGAACGACAGCCACAGCCCGAAGCGCTCGGACAGGGAGATCTTTTCCTCGGTGGTTTCCCCGGGGTGAATCTCGCCATCCTCGGTGTGTTTGCTTTCGAGGTTTTCGCTCATCTTTTCCGGCATCAGGTGGCGCCGGTTGCTGGTCGCATAAATGAGCAGATTGTCATTCGTGGCACTAACGCCGCCGTCCAGCACTGACTTCAGCGCTTTGTAGCCGGGGTCGTTTGCTTCGAACGACAAATCGTCGCTGAACACAATGAAGCGTTCGGGCCGGCCTGCGATGAGATCAGCAATTTCGGGCAGGTCCACCAGGTCGCCACGCTCCACTTCGATCAGGCGCAGTCCATCTTTGGCAAACTCCTGCAGCGCCGCTTTGACCAGTGAGGACTTGCCGGTGCCACGCGCGCCGGTCAGCAGTGCATTGTTGGCGCTGTAGCCGCGCACGAACTGGCGGGTATTCTCGGCCAGCCGCGATTTCTGGTCGTCAATGTCCTTGAGATCGGCAAA
>CAYSKY010000372.1:0-3536 GCA_964431425.1 uncultured Burkholderiales bacterium | reverse complement strand
CGCAACGCCAACCAGTCGTCCGCGCAGACCGAACAAGGTCTGCTGGCGGCGCCAGCGGAAGGCGATGAACTTGTTCCACTCCGGTTCCTGCTGGGCGTCCGGCAGGTGAGTTTCCACACGCGCCAGCAGGGACTCGACACGTCCCAGCACCTTGTCCAGTTTGGGAAACATCAGGAGCGATAGTCCGCGTTTATCTTGACGTAGTCGTAGGAGAAGTCACAGGTCCAGACCGTCGCTTCCTCAAGCCCGCGATTGAGTTCCACCCGCACCAGGATTTCGCTGGCTTTCATCACCGCCACGCCCAGCTCCTCGGTATAGCTGGCCGCCCGGCCACCCTTCTCCGCCACCAGCACGTCGCCCAGATACAGCTTGAGCTTAGCCGTGTCGAGATCGGCGACGCCTGCATAACCGATGGCCGCCAGGATGCGCCCCAGATTGGGGTCGCTTGCGAAGAATGCGGTCTTGACCAGTGGCGAGTTGGCAATGGCCTTGCCAATCTTCAGGCATTCGGCGCGGGTCTTGCCGCCCTCCACCTGTACCGTCATGAACTTGGTGGCGCCCTCGCCATCGCGCACGATGGCTTGTGCAAGCAGAATCGCGACCTCGTTCACGGCATCCTGCAAACTGGCGTACTCAGCCGTGCCTTCGCCGTTGATAGGAGGATTGCCCGCCTTGCCGGTGGCCACTAATACCAGTGAATCATTGGTCGAGGTGTCGCCATCGACCGTAATGGCATTGAACGAGACGTCCGCGGCCTCCTTCACCATGTCCTGCAAGACATCCTCGCCGACGACAGCGTCCGTGGCAATGAAGCCAAGCATGGTTGCCATGTTGGGCTCGATCATGCCGGCCCCTTTGGAGATGCCGGTGACAGTGATCCTGTGGCCGTGGATGTCGATGGTTCGCGAAATGCCCTTAGGCACCGTGTCGGTGGTCATGATGGCGTGGGCCGCGTCATACCAGCCGTCAGGCGAAAGGTTGGCGATGCATTGCGGAATACCCCCGACGATGCGATCCATGGGCAGATGTTCAAGAATCACGCCGGTGGAAAATGGCAGCACCTGGGAAGGCTTGCAATTCAGCTGGGCCGCAACCTCAATGCAGGTCACCTGTGCGTCGGCCAATCCGCGTTCGCCGGTGCCGGCGTTGGCACAGCCGGTGTTGATGACCAGGGCGCGGATCTCGGTGTTTTTCTTCAGGTGATCACGGCAAATCAATACCGGTGCCGCGCAAAAGCGGTTTTGGGTGAATACACCGGCCGCCCGCGCACCGGGTTCCAGCGCAATGACCAGCATGTCCTTGCGGTCCGGTTTTTTGACATGGGCCTTGGCGTAGCCCAGCTTGACGCCGAGTACCGGCAACAGCGATCCGGGCGTCGGCAAGGTGTAATTGACGGCCATGAAATGTCTACTCTTCGAAGGGGGAGTCCGGCAAAATTATGGCATGGAAAACAACCACCCCAGCGGCGTTCCGGGCGCCGCCACCCGCTACGCTGACATTCCGGCTTACACCACCAAGGACGACTCGGTCATCCGCGAGCTGCTGCATCCTGATCACCATGCGGTGCGCTCGATGAGTTTCGCCGAAGCAATCGTCGAGGCCGGACAGACGACACACCTGCACCGCCACCATGTGGCCGAGGAGCTTTACCACATCACGCGCGGTACTGGCTTGATGCGGCTGGGCGACCGCACTTTTGACGTGACGGCGGGTGATTCAGTGGTGATTGCGCCTGGCACCGCCCACTGCATCACTGCGACCGGCACGGAGCCACTGCACATTCTGTGCGCCTGCCATCCGGCTTACCGCCACGCCGATACCGAACTGCTTTAGTCGACGCGCACCACCACGCCATCCTGGCCGAACCAGAACCCCTGCGACTGGTAGTGCAATACGTCAACGCCACAGGCTTCGCGGACGCAGCCGGTCACAAACCGGCGCGTTGTGAACGTCGTGCCATAAGTCTGGGCATCAATGGAAGGCGATTCGCTGCTGGCGATGAAGTAGGTGCCATCGTCCCCGAAGGTGACACCGATTTCACCCGCCACCGCTTCGTTGTGCACGCTGAATACCAGCAACCCGCCCGGCTTGACCGCGCGGCACAGCGCCTTCAACCACGGTGCCCACATGTGCGTCGGCAGATGGGTGAACATGGACAACACGAACACCAGGTCGTATCGGGCGGGAAATACAACCTGCTCCGGCACGTGGGCGGATTCAAATGCGCCCACACCGAACTGTTCGCGCAGGAATGCCGGGCTGCCGGGCATGACGTCCGCGCAGGTCACCTTGCCGGGCAATACCTTCACCAGGTGCCGCGTAAACCTGCCGAAGCCGGCCGCAAATTCCAGCACGCTGTCTGTTTTCAACAGCGGTCGATCAACGGCTTCGAGGATCAGCATCAACTCCGCCATCGTGCGCCATCCATCGGATAGGTACTCGCGGATCGGGTTTTTCGCAATTTCGTGATTGACGAAGAAGCGGAAGATGTCATCACGCGGGTCAATCTGGCAATTGACCTGCATCCAGCGTCCAAAGGACTGTGGCGCCTGCATGCGCTCCAGGGCATTGTGGGATTCCAGGTCGGCCGGATTGGCCAGCAGATGTTGTGAAAGCCGTGCAGCTTCGGCCACGGCGTCATTGCGGTTGTTGTCGTGGGGCATGACCATGAATTTCCGGTTAGAGCCTGCATCGCGCAGGATGGCCGCCAGTTCGGCCGTTGATTTCCAGTGGTGTCCGCATACATAGCGCGGGATCCACCAGCGGTTGCTGGCGGGATGCACCAGCTCCGGCTCGGTGGAGAAAGCAGCGCGCACCACCGGCACCGCGGACCGAGCCTGGGCGGGCAGGTAGTCGTCAATCAGATAACGGCTGGCGGTACCGTAAGGGTAGGCGAACAACTCCACTCCTGCATTCGGTGCGCGCCCGGCAATATAGCCGGCGGCGCGGCGTATTTGTGCTTCGGCATCGTCAAAGTTGTCCACGCCGGCAAACGTTCCTTTGCGCTGCTCGCGCTGGGCAATAAGGGACAGCGAATCGTGGCAGTGGTCCCAACTGTGGTTGCCGATATGCAGCAGCCCGGAGGCCACCGCCGGCGCCCACCACTGGTCGCTCATCCAGTCCCGGCCAAGCACACACGCCCGGTCCATGGTGGTGCGCGCCTCGGGCGAGGCGATCGCGAAGGAAGTGGCGTGCAGCCCCGGCTGGGCGCCCGCATGGGCGACACGGAAATCCCGCAGGATGTTGAGCATGCCCGTGAGCACGATCACGAGGCGGTAGCCGGCGAGGCGCAGGCGCAGGCAGAGGTCGTCATCTTCGAAGTTGCCGTGACCGAAGCGCTCGTCGAACAGGCCGACCTCGGCGAAGGTCGCGCGGCGCATGAGCAGGCAGAGCCCGGCTAGGGTGTCGGTGTCCAGGAGCGGTGGTGAGGCCACGGCGAGGTCTTTGGCCAATTGGGCGCGCGAGTCGCGTTCGCGCCCGGTGTGGCCGACGGGGATCCGGGCGGGGCCCTTCACGTGGTTGCTGACCGGGGCTAC
>CAYSKY010000371.1:3310-4076 GCA_964431425.1 uncultured Burkholderiales bacterium | reverse complement strand
GGCACAAAGCAGTGGGCGGGATGCGGGCATCGATTTACAACGCCATGCCGCTCGCCGGTGTGGAGGCGCTGGCGGCCTTCATGGGCGAGTTTGCAGGGCGCCACGGCTGAGATCGCACCATTGCCGGCCCCATCCATCGCAGTTGTAGCAAAATAGAACCCTCGCGCCGCATGACCGGTTGCTGACTTTCGCTGGCTCCGCCAGTTCAGGATGACGAGCCAGATGTCTGACGATCTCTCAAAACTCCGCAGTGAAATCGACGCCGTTGACCGGGAAATTCTCGCGCGGTTGAACGAACGCGCCGCGTTGGCTCGCCGGGTCGGTTCTTTGAAGGTTGGCCAGGCCTATCGTCCGGAGCGCGAAGCCGAGGTGCTGCGCCGCATCCAGCAGATGAACGAAGGACCTCTCCCGGGTGAGGTGGTCGCGCGCCTGTTCCGCGAAATCATGTCGGCCTGCCTCGCACTGGAACGGCCGGTGACGGTGGCATATCTGGGCCCCAGGGGTACCTTTTCGGAGCGGGCTGCAGTCAAGCACTTCGGCGAGGGCGCGCAGGCCGAGCCGTGCGCCAGCATCGACGAGGTCTACCGGCATGTCGAATCCGGCGCGGCGGATTTCGGCGTGGTGCCGGTCGAAAATTCGACCGAGGGCGCCGTCGGCCGGTCACTGGACCTGATGCCGCAGACGCCGCTGAAAACCTGCGGCGAGGTGCTGATCCGGATTCACCATCACCTCATGGCCTCCGATATCGCGCAGTTCTCCGCGATTC
>CAYSKY010000371.1:0-3300 GCA_964431425.1 uncultured Burkholderiales bacterium | reverse complement strand
TTCGCACGCCCAGTCGCTGGCGCAGTGCCACGAGTGGCTCAATGCCAACCTGCCGCATGCCGAGCGGGTGGCGGTGGCGTCCAACGCTGAGGCGGCACGACGCGCCTCCCTTGAGCCGTTCTCCGCCGCAGTGGCCGGTGAAATGGCCGCGCAACACTACAAGCTCACGCTACTGGCGTCCAACATCGAGGACGAACCCAACAACACCACCCGCTTTCTGGTGCTGGGAAATTACGAACCGAAGCCCAGTGGCAAGGACAAGACGTCCTTGGTGCTGTCTGCGGCCAACCGCGCCGGCGCGGTGTATGAAATGCTGACGCCTTTCGCCAAGCGCGGCGTGTCGATGAGCAAGTTCGAGTCGCGGCCGTCGAAGGTGGCGGTATGGGAGTACCTCTTTTTTGTGGACATCGACGGCCATCAGGATGACCGTAACGTCGCCGACGCCCTGGCTGAATTGCGCGGCATCGCCGGCTACGTCAAGGTGCTGGGCTCCTATCCCGCCGCCGTTATTTAGCGCGCCTGCAACGTCTCCCGCCGGACAGTCCGCCGGTCCGCATAACCCGTTCTCCCGGTACCCAAGCCCAAACCAGATCATGAAACTCACCGACCTCGCTCCCGCCTATATTCACGGCATCGCGCCCTACCAGCCCGGCAAACCCATCTCCGACGTGGCGCGTGAACTGGGCATGGCCGAGGCGGACATCATCAAGCTGGCCTCCAATGAAAACCCGCTGGGGCCGTCTCCGCGGGCCATGGTCGCCATCGCGGGCGCGCTGAAGGATCTCGCTCTTTATCCGGACGGTGGAGGCTTTGCGCTCAAGGAAGTCATCAGCCGTAAGTTCGGTGTCACACACGAGCAGATCATCCTGGGCAATGGTTCCAATGACGTGCTGGAATTGGTCGCCCGCACCTTCTTGTCACCAGGCAGGTCGGCGGTGTATTCGCGGCACGCCTTTGCTGTGTATCCGCTGGCGACCCAGGCGGTCGGCGCTACCGGAATTGAAGTGCCTGCCAAAGCCTTTGGCAACGATCTCGATGCCATGCTGGCGGCGATTCGCACAGACACCTCGGTGGTGTTCCTGGCCAACCCCAACAATCCCACCGGCACATTTGTCCCCGGGCAGGAACTGCTGGCCTTCATCAAAAGGGTGCCGGCCAGCGTACTGGTCGTGCTGGACGAGGCCTACACCGAATACCTGCCCGATGAACTGGGCTATCAAAGCACGGGTTGGCTGACTGACTTTCCGAACCTGATCATTTCGCGGACCCTTTCAAAGGCCTATGGCCTCGCCGGGCTGCGTGTGGGATTCGGTTTTGCCGCGCCGGAACTGATCGCGCTGATGAACCGGGTGCGGCAGCCTTTCAACGTGAACCACCTGGCGATGGTGGCTGCAACGGCGGCGTTGGATGACGATGAGTTCATTGCACGCAGCCGTACAATCAATGCAGAGGGGCTGCGTTTCCTGGCCGATGAGTTTGCCCTGCGCGGGATCGAGTTCATTCCTGCCTACGGCAATTTCCTGACTTTCAGAATTGTGGACGCGGCGGGCGTGTTCCAACGACTATTGAAGCAGGGCGTAATCGTGCGGCCCATCGCCGGCTACGGTATGCCCGACTGGCTCCGCGTCACCATCGGGTCCGAGGCCCAGAACAAGCGTTTCCTGGCGGCGCTGGATGCAGCAGTCAAAACGGGCGGTTGACGTGCAGCAGGGGCAAAGTCCAGCACTGGCGCGGCTTCCAGGGCAAAAGTGCCCGGAAAGGCGCGCCAGTGCTTGATCCGGCAGTCTCGATGCCGCGTGTCATCGCCATCGTCGGGGTGGGGCTGATCGGCGGCTCGTTCGCACTTTCCATACGGCGCCGATATCCACAGACGCGAATTCTGGGCATTGATCCGGACCAGGACAATCTGGACCTTGCGCTGCGCCGCGGCGTGATTGACGAAGCTGCGACCCTCCGGGGCGCGGCTGGCGCCGACTTGATCATGCTGGCAGTGCCGGTGCGGCAGATGGCCGTCATCTTCGGCCAGCTTGCGCCGCTGCTCCAGGACGGCACCGTCATCACCGATGCGGGCAGCACCAAGCAAAGCGTGATCGCCGATGCAAAAGCCGGCCTGGGCGCGCGCTGCGGCCAGTTTGTGCCGACGCATCCCATCGCAGGACGCGAGCACAGCGGTGTCGCCGCTGCGGCATCCGAACTGTTCGAGGGCAGGCACGTGGTCATGACCCCGCTGGAGGTGAACAGCGCCGCCGCGGTTTCCCTGGTCCGAGCTGCATGGGAGGCCTGCGGTGCACGCGTGGTGGAAATGCCGGCAGCCGCGCACGATGCAGTGTTCGCCGCTGTCAGCCACCTGCCGCACATGCTTGCATTTGCGCTGGTGGATGAACTGGCCGGCCGGCCCAACGCCAAGAGTCTGTTTTCCTTCGCGGCCTCCGGATTCCGCGACTTCACCCGTATCGCCAGTTCATCACCTGCGATGTGGCGCGATATTGCACTGCATAACCGCGACGCGCTGGTGGCCGAGTTTGATCGCTACCTTGCGCATTCCCTTCAGCTGCGTGATGCCATTGCCGCCGGGGATGGTGCGGCCATCGAGGCGCTGATGGCGCGCTCACAAGCGGCGCGCAACAATTGGCTGGCTGGCGAACTCGATCAATTCCGGGACGAAGCTTCATGACAACGTATCCACCCAGGCTCACGCTTGCGCCGTCACGCAACGCTTCCGGCAGCGTGCAACTGCCGGGTTCGAAGAGCATTTCCAACCGCACCCTGTTGCTGGCGGCGCTTTGCGACGGGCAGACGCTGGTGCGGGGCTTGCTCAAGTCGGACGACACTGACGTCATGCTGGCCGCGCTGGAAAAGCTGGGCGTCGGCATCGACGCGCTCGGCATTGGAGACTATCGCGTGACCGGTTGTGGCGGTCACTTCCCGGTGAAAGAGGCTGACCTGTTCCTGGGCAATGCCGGCACGGCATTCCGGCCGCTGACCGCTGCATTGGCGCTGGGCCGGGGGCGTTACCGGCTGTCCGGCGTGCCACGCATGCATGAGCGGCCAATCGGTGATCTGGTGGATTCGCTGCGTGAAGCGGGAGCACATATCGATTACCTTGGCCAGCCCGGTTTTCCGCCGCTGGCCATCGCGCCTTGCGGCGGCCAGCCTTCACCCGCCATCCGCGTGCGCGGCGATGTGTCCAGCCAGTTCCTGTCGGCGCTGTTGATGTCGCTGCCGCTTCTGGGGCGCGCATCGCGCCTGGAAGTGGTGGGGGAACTCATTTCCAAGCCTTATGTGGAAATCACGCTGAAC
>CAYSKY010000370.1:0-4080 GCA_964431425.1 uncultured Burkholderiales bacterium | reverse complement strand
GTGTGCGCCGTGCCGCGAGGAGATGGATTCGCTGCAGCAGTTCCACCAGCAGCACGCCGCGCAGGTGCAGGTGGTGGGCATTTCGGTGGACCGCGATGCGCGCCTGGCGCAGGAATTCCTGCTCGCGCGAAGACTGGGATTTGTGAACCTGCACGACCCCGAACGTCAGCGCACCGGCACTTCGCTGGGCGTGCGCGTGCTGCCCACCACGTTGTTGATCGACAGCACGCGCCATATTGTGGCCCGCTCGGAGCGTGCCGAAAACTGGGTATCGGTGGAACGGCTCGGCTGGATCGAGCAGCATGCGGGCATCCGCCTTCCGCGCGAGGTGCTGAATGCCTGATAAATTCGCCCGACTCATCAACTGGGATGCCATGAACATGTTGCGCCAAATTGTCTTGTCCTCCCTTTTGCTGGCGTCCGTTCTGGCGGGCACCGATGCTGTGGCGCAAGCCGTGAAGTCACCGGACTTCATCGCCGGCGAGCTGGCCTACCGGCGCGGCGACGTGCGCGGGGCCATGAACAAGCTGCGGCCGCTGGCCGATGCCGGCGACAGCGCCGCCCAGGCGATGCTGGGCGAAATCCTCGACCGTGCCGAACAGGATGAGGAGGCCGTGAAGTATTTCCGCAAGTCCGCCGAGCAGGGAAACGCCGATGGGGCCTATGGTCTGGCCACCATGCTGGCGGCCGGTGAGGGGGGGCCGAAAAACCCGGCCATGGCGCGCAGCTGGTTTGAGAAGGCGGCTGCCACCGGCCATGAAGGCGCCATCAAGAGCCTCGCCGCGGCCTACCTCAGTGGCGGCCTCGACATCAACAAAGAAGGCATGCAATCCATGGAAGCCTACAAGTGGATTCGTGCCGCCGCCGACGCCAACGTGGTGCCGGCGGTGGATCGGCTGGCCAAGGCATACCGCAAGGGCGAATGGTCGCTGCCCGTGGATATCAAGGCGGCCGAAGCGCTGGAAGCGAAGTCGCTGGCCTTGCAGGGTCTCACGCCGACGAAAGGAAAAAAGAATGCACCCAGGAAGCAGTAGTGCATTACGCAGCGGCGCGTACGCGCTCGGCCTGTTGCTGCCCATGCTCACCCTACTGGCGCCCGCTGCCCATGCCGCAGACCCGGCGGCCGGTGGTCGCATTTTCGCCACCCATTGTGCGCAATGCCACGGTGCCAGCGGGCAGGGCGTGCTGCCCGGCGCGCCGAAGTTCAACCGCGGCGAACGACTGCTGCAACCGGACATCGTGTTGCTGGCCACGGTCAAGCGCGGCAAAAACGCCATGCCGTCTTTCATGGGCGTATTGCGGGATCGGGAGATCCTCGATGCGATCGCCTATGCGCGTACCCTACAAAAGTAATTGCGGAGAAACTTCTGATGACACCTGAATCGAAAAAAATGACCGTGGCTGCCGTGGCTGCCATTGCGCTGGCTGGCGGCGCCTTTGCGCTGGGCGATCGCATGGCACGCAGCGGCAACGCAGCGGCCGGTGCGACGGCAGCGACCGCGGCGCCAAGTGCCGCGATGCCTGCATTGCCGACTGCAACCGCAAACCCGGTCAGCATGGCAGATGCGACGGCAACCGCGGCAGCGTCGCCCTCCGCGTCCACCGCCGCCGCCGCGTCCCAGCCGGCAAAGGCCGACGAACCGCAACGCGAAGGCAAAACCGCTGAACCTGCTGGCGCGCCGTTCACGCACTATCGCGTCGGCAACAAGAACGTCAAATCGATGATGACCGAAGTCGAGGTATTGTGGGTGGGTACCTCGGGCGGCGTGATCCGTTACAACACCCGCACCGAAGACTTCAAGCTCATCGACATCAAGTCCGGGCTTCTCTCCAACAGCGTGTTCCATGTGAGCCGCCTGGGTGAAAAACTGGCCATCGGCACCTACGGCGGCGGACTCACGCTGCTCGATGAAAAAACCGGCAAGACTGAAAACATCAACGTGCCCGAGGGGCTGGGTGATGCCTTTGTGTACGACATGCTCAAAGCAAAGAATGGAGACCTGTGGATTGCCACCTGGTCGGGCGTGAACGTGATCCGCGGGGCAGCCCTGAAGGACCGCAGCAAGTGGGAACTGCACACCGTTGAAAGCACCAAGGGCGGCCTCATCAACGACTGGGTGTACGGTCTCGCTGAGGGCAAGGACGGCATCATCTGGCTGGCCACCGAAGGCGGCCTGGTGCGTTACCAGAACGGCAAGTGGGACAACTGGAATCACGCCAAGGGGCTGGGCGCGCCGTACGAAAAGGTGAAGGACGCCATCCAGTTCAAGAACGACCCGTCCAAGGTTTCGCAGCACCATGCGCGCCAGAAACAGGAGATGGGCCTGCAGGACATCGACGTGGCCTACAACCCCAACTACATCGTTGCCATCACGGTGGATCGTGACGGCATCGTCTGGGTGGGCACCTGGGGTGGCGGCTTGTCGCGATTTGACGGCAGCAAGTGGCAGACCTACACCACCAAGGAAGGCCTGCCGGGCAACCACGTGTCGATGCTGCACGTCGACAAGAGCGGCAAGTTGTGGATCGGCACCAACAACGGCGTTGCACAGTTTGAAGGCAGCAAGTTCAAGACGATCACCATGGCCGACGGCCTGTTTTCCAACACCGTGTTTTCGATGGCGACCTCACCCGATAACAGTGTGTGGATCGGCTCGTTCGGTGGTGTGGCACATATCAAGAAGCCGGTGTTTCACTAGAAACCGACAGGCCAAACGCAAGCACTGGCGCGGCTTCTGGCGGCATTTCGGCCTAGAAGCCGCGCCAATGCTTGAGTTTGATAACGATGTCGCAGGACTTTCCAGTCAGCCGGGCTGACCTAGGCCGCCACCGCGCGCCGCCGTGCTTCCCACGCCGCGAGTTCGGTCGCTGCCATCGGCTTGGCGTACAGATACCCCTGGAACTGGTCACAGCCGGCACCGCGCAACACGGCGGCTTCGGCATCGTTCTCCACGCCTTCGGCCACCACCTTCAGGCCCAGCGTGTGCCCCAGGCTGATGATGGAGCGGGTGATGGCAAGGTTGTTCGGGTCGCCGAGGATTTCGTGCACAAACGAGCGGTCGATCTTGAGCTTGTCGATCGGAAATCGGCTGAGGTAGCTGAGGCTGGAATAGCCGGTGCCGAAATCGTCGATGGCCAGGCCCACGCCCAGCGCGCGGATGGCCTGCAGTTTCTGCAGGTTCAGCTCCACGCCTTCCATCAGAGTGGACTCGGTGATTTCGATTTCGAGCCGGCCCGGCGGGATGGCGTGACGCATCATGCTCGAGGCCAGCGCCGCATGCAGGCCCGTGCTGCGCAGTTGCGACGCTGACAGGTTCACCGATACCGTCAGGCCCGCCAGTACCGCCGGATAGCCGCTGCCGTCGCGCCACTGCGCCATCTGTGCGCAGGCCTGCTCGATCACCCATTCGCCGATGGGCACAATCAGCCCTGTCTCTTCGGCCACCGGAATGAACTGTTCCGGATGGACGCTGCCGAGTTCTTCGCTCTGCCAGCGCAACAGCCCTTCGATGCCGACAAGTGCGCCGGTCGCAGCGTTCACGCAGGGCTGGAAGTGCAGGGCGAGCTCGCGGTTCTCGATGGCGTGCCGCAGACGTGATTCGATCTGCATGCGGCGTTGCGCACGTTCGGTCATCTCGGTACTGAAAAAGTACGCGCTGTTCCGGCCGGTGGCCTTGGCGTGGTACATCGCCACGTCGGCGAGCCGCATCAGTTCATCGACGCCGGTGGTGTCGTCCGGGTACATGGCGATGCCCACGCTGCAGGACACATGCAGCGTGGTGCCATCCACGTCGTGCGGCCGGCGGATCAGCGGCAACAGGCGCGTGTCGATAATGTGCGAGACCTCGTCGGCGTCTTCCACTCCGCTCAGCACCACCACGAATTCATCGCCGCCGAGGCGGCTCACGGTGTCGACGGCGCGAACGGCCTCGGTGAGGCGCGCCGCGACCGAGCGCAGCAGGCCGTCGCCGATGTGGTGGCCCAGCGAGGCGGTGTTGTTCTTGGAGCGCTCCTGATAGATGAACCACACCCCCCCCAGCTGCGGGGCGCGCTCCGCCGGCTGGCCCGCCAGGCGCAGAG
>CAYSKY010000369.1:2939-4090 GCA_964431425.1 uncultured Burkholderiales bacterium | reverse complement strand
GGTCACTGCGACGTCGATCGCGGGGACGTCGGGCTGCGCGGCGTCGGTCGCGGCGACGTCGGGTTGGTCTTTCTCGACAGAGCCGTCGGCGCAGGTGGCCTCGGTGCAGCCGGGCAGCCGCTGGTGGACTTGCAAAACCCGGGTGTGGCGCGATTGCACGAACTGATTCGCCGGCGACTTGACGGTGTGCCGCTCGCCCATCTCACCGGCCGCCAGAATTTCATGGGGCTGGAACTGCTGGCCTCGGCGGACGCACTGGTGCCTCGTGTGGAAACCGAATTGCTTGGTTCCGCCGCCGTCGCGCTGTTGCAGGCGTTTCCCTCTGCCGGTGCCGGCGCACGGGTGATCGATGTCTGCACGGGCAGCGGCAATCTGGCGCTGGCGATTGCCGCTGCCGCGGCCAATATTCGCGTTTGGGGCGCCGACCTGTCGGTCGCCGCCGTCGAACTTGCGCGCCGCAATGCCGGTCACGTCGGCCTGGCGGATCGTGTTGCTTTTTTCGCCGGTGACCTGCTGGCCCCGTTCAGTACGCCGGACTTTCACAGCGGTGTGGACATGATCGTCTGCAACCCGCCGTACATTTCGAGTGGCAAGGTCGACACACTGGCCGGCGAGATCATCGGACATGAACCGCGTCTCGCCTTTGACGGCGGCCCGCTGGGCATCAGCATCGTCTCGCGACTTATCAAAGAGGCACCGGCACTGCTCAAGCCGGGGGGCTGGCTTTGCATCGAAGTCGGGCTCGGGCAGGGGCGCGGGTTGCGCCAGCGGCTGTCACTGCAAAAGTCATTCGACGAAGTGCGCGATGTCGTTGATGCCTCAGGGGCTGTGCGCGCATTGCTTGCACGCCGGGCGCCGTTGCAGCCAGCGACCACTCCGGGCGGCGTGGATGCGGATTACTCTCTCGTTCACGTCGATCCGGTTGAGTACAAAATCCAGATCCTGGAACGCTGGCGCGACGGACTGTTTTCAGGCGGCTCCGAGGAAAAGAAATTCGACTGGTATTACCGGCGCAACGTGGCGGGCATTCCTGATGTATTTCTGCTTCGCATTGCAGGCCACCCGGTTGGGGCGGGGTCCTCGGGCCGGCGTCAACTCTGGCGCGCCGGTGAGCGGCTGGTTGCCCGGATACCTTTCGATTTTGTCATCGC
>CAYSKY010000369.1:0-2929 GCA_964431425.1 uncultured Burkholderiales bacterium | reverse complement strand
CCGAACATTGTTCCCGGCACTTTTTGTGCAACGCAAAGTCCGCGAGGCCGGCCTGGCGGACAGCCCCCTGTTGTTCACGGCCCCCAACGAAAAATCAAAGGGAGTCTTCATGCGGGCCGGTTACAAGCGCATTGGCGACATCTGGCGGCAAACACGGGTACTGCGTGCTGCGTTCTACCTTAGACGGCATCTTCCGGCCGCGCTTAGCAATATCATCGGTCCGGTTGCGGATATCCTGCGCGACTGGAGCACGGCCGCGCGGGGAAATCGTGGCACCCACACCGCTTGGGAAGCACGCGCGGACACGACGTTCGACGACCTGTTCAGGCAGGTGGCCGCAGGCGATTCACTGGTCGGGACCCGGGACGCACAATTTCTGAACTGGCGCTTCGCAGGTTGTCCGTTTGATTCCTACCGCTTTTACACCTGGCGCAGCAGGCCAGGTGGTGCGTTGATGGGGTACGCCGCCTGCAGGGTGTGCGACGGACACCTCCACGCTGACGATTTCTTGTTTGCGCCGCCGGCGCGCAGCATGGCGGCGGTATTCTGGCGTCAACTGGCGCGCACCGCCTACCGCGAAGGCTGCATCAGTTTGAACGCCCACTTTCTCGGAGAAAGCAAGGTCGCCGGCACCATGCGCCAGGCCGGCATGCTGCGCCGGGACGGACAGCCGATCTTTGCCTGTGGCGGCGACACCCTGCCGGGCGGGCTCGCCGGCGTGCCGTGGTACCTGACGCCCGCCGACTTCGACACCTGATGGGCTTCACTGCGCTCCATCCGGATGTGCTGATCATCGGCCTTGGCGCGATGGGCAGCGCCACACTGCTGCACACGGCGATGGCCGGCGCCAGCGTAATCGGTCTGGATCAATTCTCGCCGCCGCACGACCTTGGCTCTTCGCACGGCGAGTCGCGCATTACCCGCCAGGCGGTCGGGGAAGGCGCGGCCTTTGTGCCGCTGGTCCGGCGATCGCACCAGTTGTGGCGCGAACTTGAACGGGAAACCGGTACGCACGTTTTCGACGCCTGCGGGGGATTGATTCTCGCGCGCGCCGGACAGGCCAGCCACATGCATGCGCAACCCGACTTCCTCGGCCAGACCATTGCGCTTGCCCGCCGCTTCGGCATTGCCCACGAAGTGCTTGACGCCACCGCAATTGCCGCCAAATTTCCGCAGTTCCAGTTGCAGGGTGACGAAACAGGTTACTTCGAGCCGGGAGCCGGCTACTTGCGGCCGGAGGAATGCATCCGCGCCCAATTGCAACTGGCCGTACAACGCGGGGCACAGGTCCAAACCAGCGAGCGTGTCACCTCAATCCGACGACAGGGAAACGAAACGGTGGTCCAGACGGAACGGGCCTGTTACCGGCCCGGCACCACGATCATCACGGCCGGCCCCTGGCTGCCGTCTTTGCTGCCTGGCGTGATCGCAACACCGCTGCGTGTGCAGCGCCAGGTTCTGTACTGGTTTTCGCCGGAACGTCGGGATGAATTTGCTCCCGGCAATTTCCCGGTGTTCATCTGGCACTGGGGGAGCCGCCAGGACGATGTGTTCTACGGCTTCCCGGACCTGGGAACAGGCGTCAAAGTGGCGACGGAACAATCGGCGCACAACACCACACCGGACAAGGTCAAACGCCAGGTCTCTGCGGCCGAAGCGCACGCCATGTACACCACCCACGTCGATCGCCGGTTGCGCGGTCTCGGTAGCCGCCTGCAGTGTGCTGCCACCTGCCTCTATACCGTGACCCCGGATGCCGCCTTCGTCATTGGCCGACCCCCGGGCTGGCCGGCAACCATCGTGGTTTCCGCCTGTTCGGGCCACGGCTTCAAGCATTCCGCCGGCATCGGTGAAGCAGTGGCGGCCATGGCCACTGGTGGCGGAACACCAGCCGTTCTTGCCCCGTTCAGTGCCGGCTTGGTCAGTTCAGAACCTTGACCTCAACGATGACTGGTAGCGTTTCGGTTTTCTTGCATTTTGCATTGCCGGCACATTCACTCGCCTGCACCGTTTCGAGGCGGTATTCCAGTTCGACCTGACGGCCTTTGAGCGGTGGTTTCTGGGTGCAGAACTTCGCCAGTCCCAGTTCGATCTGCGGCTCGCCTTTGTCGCTTTTGAATTCAATCAGGCAGCCGTTATCGGCCTTTTCAACATCCGACACCCTGCCCAGCGTGGCCTTGATTTCCTTGCCGATCTTGACAGTGCCGCTGTTGGCAGGGGGTGCTGGTGGTGGCGCCACCTCCACGGCGGCTGGCGGCGCGGGCGTCGGCACAGCGGGCGTTGCTGGCGCCTGCGCAAACGCGACACAGACCGCCGTCGCAGTTGTAACCCCCCATCCCGCCTGTAGCGACCGGCGCAACCATGTTTGGATCACGATTGACATGATGATCTCCCGTACTAGTTAGGTGATTGCCTGGGTGCGGCCGCATGCTGCGGCGGATCGTGCACCACGTTGTCAAACTCAAGCATTGGCGCGGCCTCCAGGCCATTTTCGGCCTGCGACCCGCGCCAATGCTTGAGGATTGCTGCTGCATTCATGCGCGAGCTTGCCAGTCCAGTATCACCTTCCCCGATTGCCCGGAAAGCATCGCGGCGAAGCCGGCTTCAAAATCCGCAACTGGAAAGTGATGGGTGAGAATGGGCGACAGGTCCAGTCCGCTTTGCAGCATCGCCACCATCTTGTACCAGGTCTCGAACATCTCCCGACCGTAGACGCCCTTGATCTCCAGACCCTTGAAGATCACCTGGTTCCAGTCGATCGCCGTGTTCGAAGGCGGGATACCCAGCAGGGCCACCTTGCCGCCGTGATTCATGTTTTCCAGCAGACTCTGGAATGCCGAGGGCACGCCGGACATTTCCAGGCCCACATCAAAGCCCTCGACCATGCCCAGATCCGCCATGACATCCTTGAGCGAATCGCGGGCAACAT
>CAYSKY010000368.1:0-4106 GCA_964431425.1 uncultured Burkholderiales bacterium | reverse complement strand
GTTGTAGATCGCGCCGCCGTATAAATTGACCAACGCATCGGCCAGGCCGTTGATCAGCGCCAGATCGGCGATCGTCACCACGTTGCTGACATTGAACATGCGCGTGGCGCCTGAACCGGAAACGGTGGTTGCATTGGCACCCGCGCCCGCCACAGTGAGCGGCTTGTTGATGTCAATGGGCGACAGCAACGCGATCGCACCGGCAGGTATGGACACGGTGTCACCCGGGACAGCGTTGAGCACAGCCTGACGCAGCGTCCCGGCACCGCTGTCGGCCAATGAGGTCACCACCAGCGTAGAGGCTTGCAGGGCAAGCGAGGCGGCGCAAGCCAGCAACGCCAGAACGCACGCGGCGAACGGTGCGACGCGGGTCCGCTGAAAGGGCAGACGGTCGGGGCTCATCGCATCACGGCCGCGGGGGATAGATGCCCTGCAACGCAATGCAGAACATCAAGGTCAGGTAGGGCTGCATGTTGTTATGCGGCTGGCTGCCGCCGGCGGGGCTGACCGCGGCCGGATGCATGGGCGTTTGTCCGCCGGACGCGTAGGTGGCATCCGCCGGTATGCCCAGCACATTGCCGGTCCCGTTGGCGCGGTCGGCCACGGCACCCGCGCCGCTTGCCACATTCACCGTATGGGTGTGGAACGGCATTTCACTGTTGATCAGCGTGACACTGGCCGCACCGCCGTTTTCGCCCACCTGGCGCGGGGTGAGGCCGGGGCCGGTCCCTTGCGAGATCGGCGTGCGTCCCTGCAGGTTGGGCAGCGCGAAGTTGCTGGTGCCGTTGCCCCCGTAGTTGACGCCCAGCAGCGAAAACAGCGCCGTGTTCTGGGAGATGGGCAGGATCTGCCCGTCGCAGGCGGCCCAGCCGACCGGGGCGAAATTGAAACCGAAAATGCGAATTTCTGCGACGAAGGGATCGGCCATGGCGCTAGAACTGACTCGGATAAATGCCGAACAGCGAGATGATGTAGCTGATGGTGAGGAAGGGTGCCATGTTTTCATGCGGCTGCCCGTTGCCGGTGCCAGCCATCCCGCCACTCAGCGTGCCGCCCAGCGTGGCGCGGGTGCTGGCATAAAGTTCCGGTCCGCCCGCGGCCAAAAAGTTGTTGGCCGGTGAAGTCTCGCGCGTGCCGTTCACGGCGGCCTGCAGGGGATGGTTGTGGATCGGTATCTGGTTGGTCGACAGGGCCACACTCTCGTTGCCGCCCGACTGGCCAATGACGAATGTCTGCAGCCCGGGCCCCTGCCCCTGGTGCACCGGCACACGGCCGCGCAGGTCCGGCAGCTGAAAGGTGTTCTGGCCATCTCCGCCATAGGTGGTGCCGATCAGATTGAACAGCACGTCATTTTCGGCGATCGACAGCAACGAACCGTCGCAAAACGCCCAACCGGTCGGCGCGAAGTTGCCTGCAAACAAGCGGATTTCACCGACGTAAGGTTGTGACATGGCGGAATCGTTTCGCGGGTCGGGATGGCTGGCCGTTGATCAGGGCCGGGACGGGAATATCCCCGTCAGCGCGATGCAAAAATTGAGCGTCAGGTACGGCTGCAAATTGTTGTGCGGCTGATTGCCGCCTGCATTGGACACCACTTGCGGCGCCAGGCTGGTTTGCTGGGTGGGACCCGACCGGTAAGGCGCATGCTGCGCAACAGCCGGCAGCGCGGCTGCCGGGCCCGCGCCCGGCACAGCATTGGCGGAGGTGCCCGACAGCAAATGGTTATGCTGCGGCATTTCCGACGGGATCAGCGTATGCGCCGACTCGCCACCCTGCTGTCCCTGCACGTAGCCCGCGCCGGCATGAATCGGGGTGCGGCTGCGCAGGTCGGGCAGCGCAAAGGTCGTCACACCGTTGCCGCCGTACATCGTTCCCAGCAGCGCGAACAAGGCCTGATTTTGATTGATGGCCATCAAAGAACCATTGCATTGCGCCCAGCCTTTGGGCGCAAAGTTGAAGGACATCAGCCGGACTTCACCGAGATAAGGGTTCGCCACAGTCCACCTGTTGTACGTGCACACCGCAGACGGCGTACATACGATTTACTGCTTCTTTGATACGTCGAATATACTCCACACCGAGGTACCGCTGACAACCGGCATCCCCGCGCCAACGTCACTCAGGAGAGCACTGTGAACGAGCCTTCCCCGCCCCGCCTGCGCCGCCGTTTTCTGTCCGGCACCGGTGCGTTGTGTGCCGGCGCCATGGTCGGCAATTTGTCCGCGGCCGGACCGGCCAATACGTTCGCCAATGCCGCCAGACAGAGCGATGCCTGGGGTGCGGCGCGCTTTCGCGCCTGTCTCGGCAGCCGCTTTGAAGTGGTGGCGCTGGGCCGCCGCCAGCCAGCCGCGTCCCTGACGCTTGCCCGCGTGTCCCCACAGTCATTTGGCAGCGCCTCGCAGGACGCCGACGACCTCGCCTTCTCCATCGACCTGGCCGGCGCAAGTGCGCCGCTGCAGCAGGACACCTATGCCGTGTCCCATCCTGAACTCGGCGAGTTTGTCGCGCTGCTGGTACCCTCCGCCGACGGGCGCACGCTCACCGGTGTGTTTCATCGCTACCGCTGACGGACCCGTCCGCTATACCGGTTTCGCCACGCGCACCATCTGCTGGTAAATGCCACCGGGGCCGGCATCGCGAAAGCCCAGTGACTCATAGTGCTGCTTGACCGGATTTTGCGGTTCGACATGCAGCCGGGCCTCGACCCCCAACCGGTCCGCCAGCGCCACCACCGTGCCAATGAGCAGGCGGCCGATGCCGCGCCGGCGAACACCTGCCGCGATGATGATATCCATCAGGATCAGCGCGCCATCAAATTCGGCAAGATACAGCCGCCCCACCACCTCGTCGGCCACGCACACAGCCAGCGGCAGGAACTGCACGTAGTGGGTCCGGTAATGCTGGTCCTGCAGACTGTACTGCGAATCACAGAAGGCGCGTTTCGCCGCATCCGGCCAAGGCGCAAGCTGCAATTCGGGCGCGCGCATCTCGGCGTACAGATCGCGAAACACCGGCTCGTCTGCGGGTTGCATGGGCCGCAACGCCACGACGTCGCCCGCTCGGCACGTGCCGGAAAATGTGTGCATCGCGGAAAGGTCCATCACGGCGTCGGCATCAATTCAACGTGCGCGATACACAGACCTCGTACTGCGTACCGGTTCCATCCTGCCCCACCGGCACCATGAACAGCAACAGCTCTCCCAACGCGGCATGACGGAAGCGGTAGGTGCCTTGCGGCAGCAGCGGCGTGACAGGCGCCAAGAAAAACAGGGAATACTGTTCGTACGCACCCGTCAACGCTTGCGCGGTGATGCGCTGCAGCCGCGCTTCCACCATGACGGGGATGCTTCCATGTATGGGGAGGGCCTCGATGGTGAACGTGGTCGTCAATGCCGCCTCAAACCGTGTCCTGCTCAATTCTTCGGTGCTCATGGCATCGTGGGCCGTTTCAGTGTTGCGTCGCTTGGCGGATCGGGATGGCGCCAATCATAGCGCGCCCACACCGGTGCCGATACCGGCGCGCGGCCGTCGATGGCGGGGCGGCTCAGGGCAACAATTGTCCGGCGCGCTGCTTGACGATGCCAATGTCGGCCTGGTCGATCAGGCCGGAGGCGTTGACGTCGAAGCGGAAATTGCCTGCCGACGCGGGCTGGCCGAGGTGGGCTTTGGCTGCGCTGATGTCGCTCGCTTTCACGGTGCGCGAACTGTTGAAGTCACCGACCAGAAAACCCAGTGAAACCGGGAATACCGCCGCGCCAACATCGACGCCGGCCAGTGTTACCGTCACGCGCTGATGATCTGCAATGCCGGTCAGCGTGACACTGACCTTGTTGCCGGACACAGCCGATACCACCGCCGAACCGGCGGCGGGCGGGCTCAACGCAGCGCTTGCGGGGCCGGTAGCGGATACATTGAACTGATAGACCAGCGTGTGACCGTTGCCGAGCAGACGCGGTTCGACCGTGATCGCACCACCAATCGCCTGCGTGGTATCGAGGTCAAGATCGAATGTGCCGGCGACGCCATGTGTCTTGCGTGACACTACATTAACCAGGGTCAGCGGCGCCGCAGCAGAGGGAGTGACCTGCACCGGCGCGGATGCGGGC
>CAYSKY010000367.1:1955-4118 GCA_964431425.1 uncultured Burkholderiales bacterium | reverse complement strand
GCGTTGGGAGGTGCGCCTCGACGACGGCACGTCGCACCTCGCCGACGCACTGGTGGTCACCTGCCCGCTGCCGCAGACGTTCTCGCTGCTGGTGTCGGCCGGCGTCACGATGCCCGAGGTGTTGTGGGCACGCGCGGCCAGCACGGTGTCGCCAATGGCCTCGGCCTCGTTGACGCAGGTTTCGAGCATTTCCAGTGCGAGCGGGTTGGCGTCGAGTATGAACGGGGCGGCGCCGGCCATGGAACTCAGTGCATGGGCCTTGCCACCGCGATCGCCAAGTTCCTCCCCCACACCGAAGGCGTCGATGGCCGTGGCGATTGCCTCAATGAATGAGCCATTGGCAATCTGGCACAGGGCAAGCGCATTGAGCGCTTCCAGCTCCGCCTGCCGGCTTTCTTCCCGTGCCAGCCGGTAGGCGTGGCGCGCGAGTCCTACGCTTGCGCGGGTATCACCGCCGCGCGCAACACGAATGGCGTTGTCGCAGGCCGACTGCAGGGTCCCAGAAACCACGCGATGCCACTCCCGAAGATTGTGCCGTCCGACGCCTCCGATGGACGCCATGCACGGCCTCGTCAATTCACCATGGTGCGGCGACGCGAGGCCTTGTTGCCCTGACTATGCACCATTTGTCTGTGCTTTGCAGCGCAGAAATGCAAATTCTCCCGCGCCGCCACTCCCCTCAGGCTGCTTGCACACCCGCGAGGGAATAGTTCAACCAACCCAGCTGTCGATGATCCCGAACGGATCCGGTTCGCCATCCAGAAGGCGCCGGATCAACGCCGCCTCGCGCGTCGCAACGGTATCGAGGAAATGGTCCGCGCCGTGCATATGGCGAAAGGCCGTGAAGCCCGCCTCCAGAAACTGCTGCATTTCCGAAAGCCCCGCCAACTTTGCCGGCCGGCGCAGCATTTTCAGTGTGGAATAAATTAGTGGCTTCTTAACCACGTCATCCAGCCCCTCACCAACCCGGCGCATCAGCACCACCTGGTGCAGGCGCGCCTCGCGTCGGTCGACGGCGCGAAACGCCGCAATGTAGCTGGCCTCGGTGATCGCCGACGGCACGATGGCGCGCGCGATGGCCTGATCGAATTCCTCTGAAAGCTCATCCAGTTCAAGCGCGCGCTCCACTGTTTCGTAGGCAAAGCGCGGCAACAGTTTTTTCATCGTCGGCACCATCCGTACCAGTTCGCGGTCGCGAATGGCGGAGTCCTTGCTGCCGTACAGTTCATCCAGAAAGAAGGCGACAGCCGGCGCATAGCGCGGATCGGCCGCGAGATCGGCGTAGCAGCGCGCGATGCGCGCCTGCTGCCAGCGTTTGACCTCCGCAACGCGGGCGTGAAACGCAACGCCGGCCGCGTCGTCACGGGTGCCGGCGCCGCGCATCGCATGCAGGCGTTGCAGGCGCTCAAGCATGGCCGGAGTTGCTTTTCACCTGCGGCGCCGCGAGTGCTGCTGCGCCGCACAAGATTAGAGGATTCAATCTAATCAAGTTGTCGCGGGTCGTAATCACGCTGGTATTCTACGAGCCAACCATGCGCATGCGCGCAACCAACATTTCATGGATCACCACACGCCCCCGACCGAAGGTTCCGCCGAGCTGCACGACGTGCTCAACGCATCGCGTCGCGCCTACGACCGCGCCCGCATGCCCGATGCCGCCACGCGCCGTGCTCATTTGCAGAAGCTGGAAACCCTGTTGCTGGAAAACCAGGCGGCCATCGAACAGGCGATCAAGGAAGATTTCGGCAACCGCTCGGCACATGAAACGCAGTTGCTGGAGTTGTTTCCCGCAGTCAGCGCCCTGCGCGATGCGCGCCTGCACCTTGGCGGGTGGATGAAATCGCAGCGGCGGTTTGCGTCCATGTGGTTTTTGCCGGCACGCATTGAAATCCGCCCACAGCCCCTGGGTGTTGTCGGCATCATCGTGCCCTGGAACTATCCGGTGCTGCTGGCGGTGGCGCCGCTGGCCGGGGCACTGGCCGCGGGCAATCGCGTGATGATCAAGATGTCCGAACTCACGCCGCGCACCAGCACGCTATTCGCCCGCCTGATCGCCGCAACCTTCGCTCCGGACCACGTCACCGTCATCAACGGCGATGCCGAAGTCGGGCGCGAATTTGCCTCGCTGCCGTTCGATCACCTGCTGTTCACCGGCTCCACCGC
>CAYSKY010000367.1:0-1945 GCA_964431425.1 uncultured Burkholderiales bacterium | reverse complement strand
TATCTGGAACTGGGTGGCAAATCACCGGCCATCATCGGCCCCGAGTGCCGCATCGACGAGGCGGCCGAAAAAATAATGTTCGGCAAGTGCCTCAATGCCGGCCAAACCTGTATTGCGCCGGACTACGTGCTGGTGCCGCGCGCCATGGAGCAGGCTTTCGCCGCGGCAGCCCAGCGCGTTGTGGCGCGCCTGTATCCCAACCTGGCTGCAAACCCCGACTACACCAGCATCATCAACCAGCGGCACTTTGCGCGCCTTCAGGGTTACCTGGAAGATGCGTCCGCCCGCGGCGCGGCCATCGTTTCACTGGCCCCCGCCGGCGAATCACTGGCCGGCACGCAAAAAATCGCCCCGACGCTGGTGGCCAACGTCAATGACGGCATGCAATTGATGCAGGACGAGATTTTCGGCCCCATCCTGCCCCTGGTGCCATACGACACGCTCGACGACGCCATCCGCTTTATCAATGCCCGCCCCAGGCCGCTCGCGCTGTACTACTTCGGCAATTTTGACGACCACATCCAGCGCGTCCTCAATGACACCGTGGCCGGCGGCGTGTCGGTGAACGAGACCCTGATGCACATTTCTCAGGAGCGCCTTCCGTTCGGCGGCGTTGGCCCATCGGGAATGGGCGCCTACCACGGCCGTGCCGGCTTCGAGACGTTTTCCCGGATGAAGCCCATCTTCCACCAGTCGATGCTGAACGGACTCTCGATGTTCAAGCCCCCTTACGGTCGGCGTTTCTCGTCGCTGGTCAAATTCCTGCTGAAGTAACCCCGTGGCCAGCAGACGCACATTCTTGAAAGTCGGACTCGCCGGCGCATGCCTGCTGGCGGCGAACCGCGTGCTGGATCGCGAGGTGTTCGCGCAGGATGGCAAGCCGGGCTCGCTCGATCTGCGCGCCCTCGCCAATCAGGATGCAGAACTGGTCGCCGCATTGTCGCTGGGTGTACTCAAGGGAGCCTTGCCGGTGGATCCGGTGGCACGCCAAGTCGCCATCAATGAAGTGGTGGAGGCCTTCGACCGTACCGTAGCGGGCCTCTCGCCGACCGTGCAGCGCGAACTGCAGGAACTGCTGAGCCTGCTGACCTTCAGCCTCACGCGCCGCATGCTGGCGGGCGTCCCCATGCGCTGGAGCGATGCCACCGAGGCCGACGTCACCGGCTTCCTGGAGCGCTGGCGCGACAGCCGCTTCGCGTTGCTCCAACAGG
The DNA here is from genome assembly GCA_964431425.1 of uncultured Burkholderiales bacterium. Taxonomy (GTDB): domain Bacteria; phylum Pseudomonadota; class Gammaproteobacteria; order Burkholderiales; family Usitatibacteraceae; genus UKL13-2. The sequence continues at coordinate 734 of CAYSKY010000367.1, read as the reverse complement.
GATATCAGGCACTGGCGCGGGTGATGCTGGCATGCTGGTACGGAAACCCATTGTCGTGGCAACGCATCGGCTATGGTGGCCCGCCACACGCTGTGGAACTGGGGCTGGAATGAGCGCATCCGTCATCAAGGATCCGATCAAGCTGGCGCTGGCCGACCGTACCCGGGGCTGGAAGGTCATCGACGGCACGCGCCTCACCCGCGATTTCAACATCGAATGTGACGTGGTGATCGTGGGCTCGGGTGCCGGCGGCGGTACCACCGCGGAGATCTTGACGCGCGCCGGACTGAAAGTGGTTCTTATTGAGGAAGGCCCGTTCAAGAGCTCCTCGGACTTTCGCATGCGCGAGCGCGATGCCTATCCGCAGTTGTACCAGGAATCGGCCGGCAGGCAGACCAAAGACAAGGCCATCACCATTCTGCAGGGACGCTCGGTTGGCGGTTCCACCACCGTCAATTGGACTTCCAGCTTCCGCACTCCGCCCGCCACCCTGGCTTATTGGGAACGCAATTTCGGGCTGGATGACTTTACGGTGGAGCGCCTCGCGCCTTGGTTCGAGCGCATGGAGACGAGGTTATCCATTGCGCCCTGGCCGCTGGCGCCCAACGAAAACAACGACATCCTGCGGCGCGGTTGCGAAAAACTGGGCATTCCACACGGCGCGATCCGGCGCAATGTGAATGGGTGCTGGAACCTGGGCTATTGCGGCATGGGCTGCCCGACCAATGCCAAGC
>CAYSKY010000366.1:0-4121 GCA_964431425.1 uncultured Burkholderiales bacterium | reverse complement strand
CCATCGGCGCCACCCAGGTGCGCTTCCACCGCCGCCCACACGGGATCGGGTTCGTAGGTGCGCCGTGCCTGGCGGATGGTCGCCACGTGGTCGATGTTGACGCCGAGTTCGATCATTTCAGCTCGCGGATGAGATTGCGGGTATGCAGCACCCTGTCGCCCAGCAGGTGGTTCACCAGCCGGCGCATGAGTTGTTTTGCCTGGGCAAGCGTCTGCGGATCACGGTAGTCGTCCTGCGACATATCCAGCAGCGTCTTGCCGGACAATTGTAAGGCATCACCGCGCTCAACCTGCGCTGCGGTGCGCCCCAACGGCACCGGGCCGCGCTCCAGGTGGTAAGCGTAGTCGCGCTGCGGATCGATGGCCACATGCGAATCGGCCTCTTCCGCCAGTTGCAGCGCGTAGCCCAGCTCGCGAAGCAGGCGGACCTCGAAAATGCGCAGCGTGGTGGCCAGCATGACGGCATCGCCGCCGCGTGCGGAGATGGCCGCCATCGCATGCAGCGCTTCGCTGTAGGCCTCGAACAGGTTTTCATGCGGATCGTCGCGATGGGTCAGCTTTAGCAACAGTTCGTTGGTATAGAACGCCGACAGCAGCGCGGGGCCGGACAACTGCGGCAGGATGCGCTCCTGCTCGACAGTCTTGAGGGTCTTCATTTCGCTGCGGCCGAACCAGGCGGCAGACAGTGGTTGAAACGGCTGCAACACGCCCCGCGTCGTGCTGCGCGGGCGCTTTGCCCCCTTTGCCACCAGCACGATGCGGCCGTGCCCGCGGGTAAACAACTCCGCGATGACGCTGGTCTCGCGGTAGGGGTACGTATGCAGCACGAAGGCGCTGTCGGCGATGCTGTGATTCGCCCGGACCGGCTTTTCCGTGATCAGTGGTGCCCGGTCATTCATATCCAAACTTGCGAATCATCGCGTCATCGTCGGCCCAGCCTTTTTTGACGCGCACCCAGAGTTCCAGGTAAACCTTGCCGCCGAACGAGGTTTCCATTTCCTTGCGGGCATCGGTGCCGATGCGCTTCAGGCGCTCGCCTTTTTCGCCGATCAGGATGGCTTTCTGGCTGGACTTGTCCACCACGATGGTGGCAAAGATCCGCCGCAATTCGCCGATCTGCTCCCATTTCTCGATCAGCACGTTGACCGAATAGGGAAGTTCGTCCCCGAGTTGCCGGAACACTTTCTCGCGCACAAACTCGGCGGCCATGAATCGCTCGGAGCGGTCGGTGAAGGCGTCGCCATCAAATACCGGCGGCGCTTCGGGCAAAAGGCCGCGGATGACCTTCTTTAGCTCAGTCAGGCTTTGCTTCTGTTTCACACTGATCGGAACGATGGCGGCGAAGCTGCGGCGCGCCTGCATTTCCTTGAGGAATTCAAACAGCTTGCCCTTCTCGGCCACCTTGTCGCACTTGCTGATGGCCAGCACCACCTGCGCCACATTGCTGACCTGCTTGAGCACCAGTTCGTCCGCCTCGGTGTAGCGCAACGCCTCCACAATGAACACGGTGGCGTCAGCGTCGATGATGGCCTGGCCCACTGTACGGTTGAGCACCCGGTTAAGCGCGTTCTCGTGGGTCTTCTGGAAGCCGGGGGTATCGAGGAACAGGAACTGAGTATCCGCTTCCGTCAGCACACCAGTGACCCGGTGACGGGTGGTCTGCGCCTTGTTGGACGTGATGCTGACCTTTTGCCCCACCAGATGATTGAGCAGCGTGGACTTCCCTACATTGGGTCGGCCGACGATGGCCACGGTGCCGCAACGGAATTCGGTTTTCATGAGGTTTGGCCGGTTGATGGGGCTTGCAAAGCGGCAAAGGCGGCCGCGGCGGCGTCCTGCTCGGCCAGACGGCGGCTCGCCCCCGTGCCGGAGGTGGACAGGCCCGCGGACTGCACAGTGCAATCCACATAAAACACCTGCTGGTGGGCCGCACCTTCGATGCGGTTCACGGTATAAAACGGCAGCGGCAGGCGGCGGGCCTGCAACCATTCCTGCAGCAAGGTCTTGGCGTCCTTCCCGGGAATCAGCCCGGCGGGATCACGCAACATTGGCTGGAAAAGCGCGTTCACCACGGCAGCGGCGCCTTCAAAACCCGCATCCAGGAATACCGCGCCAATGAGCGCCTCGAGGGCGTCGGCCAGCGTCGAAGCGCGCAGGGCACCACCGGTCTTGAGTTCGCCCTCGCCGAGCCTTAGCAATGACCCCAGCCTGAGATCGGCAGCCACCTGCGCCAACGCAGCCTGGTTGACCATGTTGGCGCGCATGCGGCTCAAGTCGCCCTCGGCAAATTCCGGGTGGGAATCGAACAGCAGTTTGGCGACCAGGCAGTTCAGCACACTGTCGCCCAAATACTCCAGGCGCTCGTTGTGGGGCGTGCCGAAACTCCGATGCGTCAGCGCCTGCGACAGCAGGGAGGGCTGGGAAAACCGGTGGCCGAGCCGGGCTTCAAGCTCGTGCACGCTCATTGAATCGATGGGTTACTTGTCCTGCGTACTGACGCTGAAGTCGATCAGCAGGGTATAGCCGGTGAACAGGGATACACGCTGCTGCCACGCCGCCGTCACCACGGTCTCGCCGCCGTCCTTGGTGATTTCCAGGTCCTGCTCGGTCAGCGCGTAGATGTTGTCGATCACCGAGCGACGCGCGAAACTCTTGCGGATATCCGCCACCGTGCCGGAACGGACTTCTTCTGCGTTGGCCATCGCGCCGATTACCTTCTTGACCGAAAAAAACTCGAGATAGGCCGGCACCAGCTTCAGGCCCAGCAACACCACCACGCCGACCACGGCAAAAATGCAGATCAAGCCGACGAAGCCGATGCCGCGCTGGCGTTGCAAGCTGCGTGAGAAGGTATTCATTGTCGTCCTGTCAGTCCCAGTTGGCAGAGAGAATCACTCGATGCTCATAAAGATGCGCTTGAACGAGCCGAAGTTCATCCAGATCAGCACCGCTCTTCCCACAATATTGCGGTCCGGCACAAAGCCCCAGTAACGGCTGTCATCGCTGTTGTCACGGTTGTCGCCCATCATGAAGTAATGGCCGTCTGGAACCGTGCATTCGACACCGTCATTATTGTATTCGCAATTGCCGATATTGGGGAACCGCCGCACCCCGGACAGGCGCACTCCGGGTGCTTCGGGGTCCATCTGGATGGCATGGGTGCGGCCGTCGATGGTCTCCTTGAGCAACTCGAAGCGCCGCAGGTTGAGTGACGGGTCGACCTTTTGCTCCATGCCGACGCTTTGGATGTCGACCGGCTTGCCGTTCAGGGTCAGCCGCTTGTTCTTGTAGGCCAGCTTGTCGCCAGGCAGGCCGATGACCCGCTTGATGAAATCCTTGGCCGGGTCTTCCGGATAGCGGAACACCATCACATCACCCCGCTTGGGCGAGCCCCCCTCGATAACCTTCTGGTTCAGGACCGGCAGCCGTACCCCGTAGGTGAATTTGTTGACCAGGATGAAGTCACCCACCTGCAGTGTCGGCAACATCGATTCCGACGGGATCTTGAAGGGCTCATAGAGGAACGAGCGCAACAGAAACACAATCAGGATGACCGGGAAGAAACTGCGCGCCATCTCCACCACCACCGGCTCGGCAGCCGCACCGCGCTTCTTGCGCAGCAAGGCGGTGTCGATGCCCCAGATGAGACCGGTTACCACGGTGGCTGTGAGCAGCACTGCGGCAAAACCCATGACTTCCTTCAGGGTCAGCATGCCCATGGTGGCGATGAACAGCACCGGCCAGGCGATCTCCAGCCAGGCATGCAAGGGGTGCAGGTCCGTTTCCGCCTTGGTGCCGTCCGCCGCCACCGCTGCCTTCGGCTTCACGAAAAAGCCGGCCATGATGACCAGTGCACTCACCAGTAGCGCCAGCCAACCCACGTATTCCCAGTTCATGTCCTCAAATCCCCTTCGCGTCCGGCACTGCCGGCCGTTATTTTCCGTCAACCTGCAGGATGGCGAGGAACGCCTCCTGCGGAATTTCCACGCTGCCCACCTGCTTCATGCGCTTTTTGCCCGCCTTCTGTTTCTCGAGCAACTTGCGTTTGCGGCTGATGTCACCGCCGTAGCACTTGGCCAGCACGTTCTTGCGCAGCGCCTTGATATTTTCGCGGGCGATGAT
>CAYSKY010000365.1:3473-4123 GCA_964431425.1 uncultured Burkholderiales bacterium | reverse complement strand
GCCGGTGACCATTCTTGCGCCCTTCCTGCCGTCAGACGGGGCGCGCATTTTCTACAAGGAACGATTGCCGGATGCGCAGTGATTGGCACCGGCTGCACTTTCTCCGACCATTCACTTGGGGCGCATCATTCGTTCAAATGCACTCGGCCGCACTCTTGCCGTCCAGGCGGCAGTCAGATTTGAAACGCTTTGGCTAATCTGCGCTCTTGAATCCACTTCAAAGTCGTAAGTGCAAAACGCATGCGTCGTTGCAAAGTCAGCGCGCGCCTCTCCGATCCGACGATTGCCTCGAGCACGCTCGCGCCGCTCCAGTTCATCCAGCGGGCAATGCACGCCGACGAAAAACACATCCCGCCCTGCCAGCAGCGCCAACAACCTCAGCATCCATGCCTCGGTTTCAACAATGTGCTCCACAATCAGGTTGTTGCCCGCCTGTGCCAAGGCCGGAATGCAGCGATGGAAACCTTCAAAGAACGGCTCGCGCATTTGCTGCCATTGGAACTCGCCCGAATCAATGCGCGGCTGAGGCAACACACCAGCGGCGATCAGGTGATCGATCGAAATGTGCCAGAACGGCTCGTCGAGTTTTGCCTGCAAGGCAGCGGCAAGCGTGGACTTGCCTGAGCTGGCGGCGCCATTGAGCAGGATGC
>CAYSKY010000365.1:0-3463 GCA_964431425.1 uncultured Burkholderiales bacterium | reverse complement strand
GTCACGGGGGGTTTCTCGGTGGCTACTGTGCTGATCGCGATCGGTTCGCTTCAAGATTGGCGAAACCGACTATTGCACCCGGCTGAAGTAATTGGTCCGCAGCGCGGGCTTTCCATCCGCCGCCATGAAGGTCGCGGTCTCGGTCATGGATTTCCCGTCAGCGGAGACGGTATATACCCGCGTCGAAGAAGGTGTTCCACCGCGCGCCAATTGCGTGACCATCACGCCCGGCAAGGGCATGGTCGCAGCAGCGGTGTCGGCCTCCAGATTGCCCTGCACCGCGACGGCGGTGCCGTCTAGCGGCGAGGTGCTCTCCGCAAAAATGCGATTGCCAGCCGGGTCGGTCACATCCACGCGCATCGTCAAGCCGCCTTTGGCTGCCTGACTGAAGGTGATCTTCACACTCTTGGGCCGCGCCTCGGGCGGCACCGGCAGGCGGGCAATATCGACAGCCCATGCGCCGATCAAGGGTGATGACTTGACGGACTCGGCCTGCACCGGAAATCCGAGGGTTGTGCAGCAGGCGATGAGAAGAGTGAGAAACACACGCATAGTTGCTCCTGAGGGGTTGGGGAATTATCGATTCGCATGATATTGCGTGCTGCTGGCAATTTGGCCGGCTTCCGCAATAGGGAACTTCAGGTAGCGGCGCGCCAATGCGCTAAAAGCGCGTCGTAAAAAAGATCGAACTCACGGTCGTTTGCAAAGCCATGTCTTGGAATTACGTGGCACAAATAGCTATTGATCCTGACGTAAATTTGCTGGCTTGACCTTGTAATCGCCTTGATTCCAGGCCATCGGTTCAAGCCTTCATTTGCAGCCGTCTTCTCGAAAAGACCTTCTGGCCTGATTTCATATTCGTGCTCACCAAGTACTCCCGAAGCCGCGTTGACGAAGAGCAGCATGAAAATAATGCACACCGCAGTACCGGCGGTGATTCCGGCAATTCCACCAACGAAAGCAATGAACAAGTTGGTCGCAATCGTGCTTGCTGCCATCGGGTGCGAACTTTCGCTTGATAGATACACGAAACCAATTGCCGCCATGACGGCCGCCGCAATCCAGTTGGCTGGCAGGCGCGGCGCCAGATACAGGTTGAAGCGCAGCAGGTCCCAACGGCTAATCGTGCTTGTTATCTTCATTATTTCCCTTTGCTAGACCTCGATCGCCCCGCATGATCCCGGTCCCGCTCGTATCGCTTCGTGCCCGAAAACACCGGCAACCAGGATTCCCGCCGAATCGTCCAGAGCTCATAAGTCGGCTGAAACTGGTCCGGCGCATCGAGCGACCCCAGGTTCACTTCGATTTCATCGCCGGTGCAAGAGAACACGGATGAACCGCAGCGGGGACAAAAGTGGCGCCCGGCCCAGTCGTGGGTTTCGCCGGTGATGGTCACGGCATCCTTCGAAAAAATCGCGGAGGCATGAAACAGCGCGCCATGATGTTTGCGGCAATCGAGGCAATGGCAGATGCCGACACGGTCTGGGCGCCCTGCAGCGGTGAATCGCACGCTGCCACAGAGGCAGCCGCCGGAGAATTGGTCCATGTTGGTCTCGTATTAATCCTGTCTTGAAGTTGGTTATCCCTCATCGTTTCCGAAGTCGCTAGGTCAACAGACTCGCCAGCAATGCAATCGCCAACCATGTAAACCCGCCCGCGGTAACGACGTGCGCGGCTTTTTGCGTTTTCAGGTCATAGATTGCCAGAGAAACAAAGGCACCGATCCAGCTGCCCCAGAGGAACAACTGAAACCCGATCTCATCCACCTCATCGGTGAAGATGGATGGGAAAAGGGGCTTGGCCCACGATGCCACCAGCGGATCGTAGGCGCGGGCCAGCACGGGCTCCAGCATGAAGAACGTGCCGACCAGAATCAACCGCTTGTGCCATGCCGACTGCCGCCGCCGTTGCCATGCCATCAGCAGGCACGTTGCATAGCCCAGCCACATCAGGCGATTGGCGCGGACTTCCGGCGACATGTTGCCCCAGCCCTTCCATACCACGATGAAAATATAAAGCGTACTCAGCGTGACGCCGATGGCCACGATGAAGGTGGCGATGCCAAGACGCCTGTGCAAGGCCACGTTGTGCACGCGAACCAGGTTTGCCTGTGTGGCAAGCTGTACGTACCACGCCAGGCCGAACAACCCGTGGATGACAAATTTGGGGTCTTTGTTGCTGGGCTGGCCTACGTTGGTAAACAGGTTGTCGGAAAAGGCAACGATGCTGAGGATCAGCAGGACAACCGTAACGATGGAAAAGTAGGCGCCAAGTGGTCGGGCAATGATGTTTGCTTGCATGAAGCTCACGAAAATTGGGATTGGGTCCGGCTCATATAGCGCCCGGCGGTGGATTTGCCGTTACCTGCTCACTTGGCCTTGGACGCCAGCACATGCGCCACGATGGCATTGGCATGCCCATGGCCCAAACCATGTTCGGTCTTCAGCCAGGCAACAATCTCCATGTGCTTCATCGCCTTCTGCTTTCGCACAAGGCCCAGCCAATGCTCGATCGGTTGGCCGTACTTTTTCTCGATGGAGGGGAAGTAGGAAGCGGGGCCTTTGACTTTTTCTTCGGGAGGCATGGTTGGCTCCTATGGGTCGATGTAGTTGGAAAAGAGAGACTCGATCGCGTAGAGCCGGTGGCAGGCGACGGACATATCCAGTGGCGCGCTCCCAATTGGACGGATCAGGCAACCGACGTCATCTCAACCGATAGTCTGGTGCTCACGCGTGGCCTTGGCAAACCTCGCCACAGTGCCCGCAACCAGCGGCCGGTAAAGATACCGCAGGAACCAGCCGGGAAAGATCCGGCCGCGCTCTTCCAGCGCAACCCGCGCGCGTGGGTGATCCATGAACCGGAACCCTGACACCCGATATCCGGCGTTCTCACTCCCGAACTCCAGGCGACACAGGTGCTTCACCGACTTGTACCCGTAGTGCCTGGGTGCAATCAATCGAAGCGGCGCCCCGTGCTCCACGCATAACGGTTGACCGTCCAGCGCATCGGCAAGCAAGACATCCGGGCTCAGCAGGTCCTCCAACAGCATGCCGGTATGCGCACCGTCCTGGCCACGCAAGCCCACTAGCGTTGCGCCCGGGCGCGGGCCTGCCCGGGGAACCACGACCTGCTCGTAAAAGTCCGCAAAACGCACACCGCCCCAGCGCAATGATTGATGGCTCCAAGTCGTAACGCAATGGAAGTCACTGACTTGTTCAATGCGCGGCAGACCGGCCAGTGCGTCGGGTAACTGAAGCGGGTGCTCCACATCACCAATGATTTCGAGTGCCGGTTGCGCGGTCTGCTTGGGAAACCGATGGGCAAACTGTGTGAGGCCGAAGCGCGGAATCGTGGCGGATGCGCGCTGGCCGGGTGGGAGTGGTTGGTTCATCGACGATGTGCTTACCGACTATTGATGTGGCGAATCAGCATGTTGAAAAGCATTCGAACACGACCCTTCCCG
>CAYSKY010000364.1:0-4125 GCA_964431425.1 uncultured Burkholderiales bacterium | reverse complement strand
GTGCTGCGGTGATCGGCGCGCAACCCGGCAAGGAAGGCCATTGCGCTCAGGGCATGCTGAAGCAGCCCCGCAAGGCGCTTCTCATGCTGGGCGTTGACGCGAAAAATGATTTCTACGACCCGGCCGCTGCAGCCGCGGCATTGCAGGCTGCCGAGTATGTTGTGGCGCTGTCGGCGTTCAGGGGCGATGCCATGGATTACGCTGACATCATCCTGCCAATCACGCCGTTTACCGAAACGGCAGGCACCTTCGTCAACATGGAAGGCATGGTGCAGTCGTTCAACGGCGTGGTGAAGCCGCTGGGCGAGTCGCGGCCGGCCTGGAAGGTGTTGCGAGTGCTGGGCAACATGCTGGGGCTCGCCGGCTTTGAGCAGGACAGCGTCAATGCCATCCGGGAAGAAATCGCCCCCGACCTGCAGGCAATGGTCAATGGCAAGCTAAACAACAGCATCGGCGGCGTGAAGGTTGAAATGCCGCCAATGGTTCCGGCCATCGAGCGCCTTGGCGAAGTCCCGGTCTATGCGACAGATGCGCTGGTGCGCCGCGCGGCGAGTCTTCAGAAAACCGCCGACGCGAAGTCGGCAGCACAGGCGCGACTGGCCGCAGACGTGGCGGATGCTGTCGGCCTGGTGGACGGCCAGGAAGTACGCATTTCGCAGGGCGGCGCCAGTATCACGCTGGTGGCAAAGCGGGATGCTGGATTGGCGGGTGGCACGGTACGCGTGGCGGCGGCGCTGGATGAAACGGCGGCGCTGGGCGCGATGTTCGGAACGGTAACCATTGAAAAAGTGGCAATGGCCGCGGCGGCAGAATGATCGATAGCCTGATACAGACCCTGAACCAGGGTTTCATGACACAACTGGGTGCCACCTGGGGGCCGCCGGCGTGGCTGCTCGCAAAATCGGTGGTGATGATCGTCATGGTCATCGTCCCGCTGCTCACCTTCGTGCTGTACTTCCAACTGGTCGAGCGCTGGGTGATCGGCTGGATGCAGGTGCGTCGCGGCCCGAACCGCGTCACGTTCTTCGGCATCAAGTGGCTGGGTGGATTCGGCCAGCCGGTGGCGGACGCCATGAAGCTGATGCTCAAGGAGCAAATTGTTCCGACCGGCGCCAACAAGTGGATGTTCCTGATTGCGCCGGCCATTTCGGTGGCACCTGCGATGGCAGTCTGGTCCATGGTGCCGTTCGCCCCGACCTGGGTGATCGCCAATGTGGATGCCGGTCTGCTGGTGGTGCTGGCGATGACGTCCATGGGCGTGTACGGCGTAATCATCGCCGGATGGGCGTCCAACTCGAAATACGCGTTCATCGGCGCGATGCGCTCGGCGGCGCAAGTCGTTTCGTACGAAATCGCCATGGGATTCGCGCTGGTGGGTGCCCTGATGGCTGCGCAGAGCATGAACCTGACGCAAGTAGTTGCCAAGCAGGACGGCCCCTACGGAATGCTTGAATGGTTCTTTGTTCCGCTCTTCCCGTTGTTCATCATCCAGTTTATCGCCGGCGTTGCCGAAACCAACCGCCATCCGTTTGACGTGGCGGAAGGTGAATCCGAGATTGTGGCCGGTCCGCTGGTCGAATACTCCGGCATGACCTGGTCGCTGTTCTTCCTGGCTGAGTACGCCAACATGCTGATGGTGTCGACCTTGTCCACCATCCTGTTCATGGGCGGCTGGCTGTCCCCGTTCCCGCATGCGATTCCGATCTTGGGTGAGCCGGGTATCTGGTGGATGTTCGGCAAGATGATGTTCCTGATGATGATCTTCGTCTGGATCCGTGCATCGTTCCCGCGCTATCGCTATGACCAGCTGATGCGCCTGGGTTGGAAGGTACTCATTCCGATCACGATCGTCTGGATCGTCGTGGTGGGCGTCATGCTGATGGAGCCGGTGAATAACTGGCCGATCATTAACTGGTGGTTCGGGAAATAGCCATGTGGGATAGAACCAAGGAATTTCTCAGCAGCCTGCTCCTCGCTGAACTTGCACAGGGGATGATGCTCACGGGCCGGCACCTGTTTGCCCGCAAGATCACGATCTTGTTCCCGGAGGAAAAAACCCCGGCCAGCCCCCGCATGCGCGGCCTGCATGCGCTGCGTCGTTACCCGAACGGGGAAGAACGCTGCATCGCCTGCAAGCTGTGCGAAGCCGTCTGCCCGGCCATGGCGATTTCGATCGAATCGGAACAACGCGACGACGGCACGCGCCGCACCACGCGTTACGACATCGACCTCACCAAGTGCATCTTCTGCGGCTTCTGCGAAGAGTCCTGCCCGGTGGATTCAATCGTTGAAACCCATCTCGTTGAGTACCACGGCGAAGAACGTGGCGACCTGTACTACACCAAACCGATGCTGCTGGCGATCGGCGACAAATACGAAGCGGAGATCGCCAAGCGCCGCGCTGAAGACGCACCGTACCGATGAAATCATGCGAGGGTTGATGACGATGGCTGACCGTACCGGAAAAGCCATCGCGCCGATTGCCACCGCAAACCAGACAGAAAAATGAACTTCCACTCCATCGTCTTTTACATCTTTGCCGCCATGCTGGTGTTCTCGGCATTGCGCGTGATCACGGCAAAGAATCCGGTGCACGCCGCCATGTTTCTGGTGCTGTCGTTCTTCACCGCGGCGGGACTCTGGCTGCTGATCTACGCCGAATTTCTGGCGCTGGCACTGATCATGGTTTACGTGGGCGCAGTGATGGTGCTGTTCCTGTTTGTGGTGATGATGCTGGACATCAATTTCGACAAGCTGCGCGAAGGCTTCTGGCGCTACCTGCCGATCGCGGCCACCGTCGCCCTGCTGTTGCTGGGTCAGATGGCGATCCTGATTGCCAGCAAGGGCATGAACCTGCAGGTCACTTCGCCGGGGGCTCCCGCTGCGACGGTTTCGAACACCAAGGAATTGGGCCGACTGCTCTACACGGACTATCTGCTGCCGTTTGAGCTCGCCGCCGTGGTGTTGCTGGTGGCCATGGTGGCTGCCATTGCACTGACACTGCGTGGCCGCAAGGGCGTGAAATCACAAAACGTTGCCGACCAGGTGCGCGTCAAGGCTGGTGACCGCCTGAAGATCATCAAGATGAAGGCAGTCGTTGAGGCGCCCGAGCCTATCGCGTCGGCCGCAGAGGAGAAGAAGTCATGATTACCCTCTCAGACTACCTGGTGCTGTCGGCGGCCCTGTTTGCCTTTTCGGTGGTCGGCATCTTCCTCAACCGCAAGAACGTCATCGTGCTGCTGATGGCCATTGAATTGATGCTGCTGGCGGTCAACATGAACTTCATCGCCTTTTCGCACTACCTGGGCGACCTGCACGGGCAGGTGTTCGTGTTCTTCATTCTCACCGTCGCGGCGGCGGAGTCGGCTATCGGCCTCGCCATCCTCGTGGTGTTGTTCCGCAACCTGAAGACGATCAATGTCGATGACATTGGCACCTTGAAAGGCTGACATCGTGACGATGCTGTACAAGTCCAAAGTCCAGAGCCGGCGCGCCTTTCCGGGCGTTTTCGGTCTGGAAGCCGCGCCGGTGCTTGGGTTTCGTCTTTCCGTGCTGGTGAAATCATGATTGAAAACAAACTGGCCCTGCTGGCGATTCCGCTGCTGCCCCTGCTGGGTGCGGTGCTGGCGGGCTTTTTCGGCAAGCTCGGGCGCGCATTCGCCCACAGCGTCACAATCCTCGGGGTCACGGCGGCGTTCGCGCTGTCCTGCTTGGTGTTCCAGGATGTGCAGGCCGGCAAGACTTTCAACGGCACGGTTTACACCTGGATGGTGTCGGGCGGGATAAACTTCCAGGTCGGCTTCCTGATTGATGCATTGACCGCCACCATGATGCTGGTGGTGACCTTTGTATCGCTGATGGTGCACATCTACACCATCGGCTATATGGCGGAGGACGACGGCTACACCCGCTTCTTTGCCTATATCTCCCTGTTCACTTTCGCCATGCTCATGCTGGTGATGTCGAACAATTTCCTGCAACTGTTCTTTGGCTGGGAGGCCGTGGGACTGGTGTCCTACCTCCTGATCGGTTTCTGGTTCAAGCGGCCCACAGCCATTTACGCGAACATGAAGGCGTTCCTGGTCAACCGCGTCGGCGATTTCGGCTTCCTGCTGGGCATCGGCC
>CAYSKY010000363.1:0-4129 GCA_964431425.1 uncultured Burkholderiales bacterium | reverse complement strand
AACATGTGCGCCGCCCTTTCCATCGGCATCTGTTGAAATATGCCGCCATAAGCGATCAGCGGCGCCGACTTTCCGCTCTCACGCAAAACCCGCAGAACAATTCGCAGTGCAGCCGCAATCGGATTCAAGGGGTGCAGCCATCCCTCTAGGTCCTGTCGGCGGGCTTGGTCATCACGATGTAACCAGTGATGAAACGAGGGAAGGTCAAATTCGCACGTGCCGCCCGGAATGGCGGCGCGCTGCTTGATGGTCATCAACCATTCATTCTCGCGAAGATGCTGGCCGGTTTTGCCCGCGGAAGCGAGCAGGTCGGCAAAGGTGTTTTCGATTTCCACCACGACTGCGTCTAGCTTCTCTTCCGAAATGGCCGGATTGTTCCGCAGCGCCTCAAGGAACAGCCGTTGCCGGTCCAGCTCCTGCAGCAAATCCGATTTCAGGTCGCCCCGGCTGGCCACTTCGAGTATCTCGAAAATGCCGACGAGACAGGCTTGATGATCGTGTGGTGACCCGCGTGAAAGGAAGAACTCGGTCCTGTCGAACAAGTCCTCCAGCCGCAACAAAGTGCGGACACGTTCGTTGAGAGGATATTCGTAGGTGATCACGTGGCGGGCCTGGGCTGGGCGCATTGTGACCGATTGGAGGCACGTTTACAAATCGTGCTCGGGAAGCGGGCTGTCACGCGGCGCGTTGCGCGAGGCACAGATAGGCCTGATGCAATCGAGTAACCTGGCTTTCCAGCAGCGCGCGATCCCCGCCATTGCAAATGACATCGTCCGCCATTTGCAGCCGGCATGCACGACTCACCTGGGCCCGGACTATACGCGCGATTTGCGCGGCATCGAGCCCCGAGCGAGCGCGCACCCGCTCGAACTGGACAGAAGTTGGGCAGTCCACCGCAAGCACCCTCGCGGGTCGACCTCGATAGTTGGTGGACTCGAACAACAGCGGAACAACCAGCAGCGAATACGCTGCGGTTGGGCACGACCGCTGCAAGGCGGCATCGGCTTCCGCACGAATCATGGGGTGCAGGATTGCTTCCAGAAGCTGTTTTGCGCCAGGGTCGGCAAAAACGTGGGCGCGCATCGCATCCCGATCCAGCGCCCCGAGCGGCGTGACGAACGCCGCACCGAAGGTCTCGGCAATCGGACCCATCGCCCGCCCCGCCGGTTGGGTAAGTTCATGCGCTATGACATCGGTATCAACGACAGCCGCACCCAAGCGGGCAAACATATCCGTCACCGTGGATTTCCCGCTGCCGATCCCGCCGGTCAGCGCAATCACGCAGCCGGCCACCATTTCAGCCCGGCATGCGGCCGAGATACCACGTGTTCAGTGGCACGCCCCAGATCAGCGCAATAAAGCCCGCTGCAGCGAGGTACGGTCCAAACGGCAGTTTGGCCCCCTTGTCCTGGCCTTTCATGACAATCCCCACGATGCCGACCACCGTACCGACCAGGGCCGACATCAGGATCACCAATGGGAGGAACTGCCAGCCCAACCATGCGCCCAGGGCCCCGAGCAGCTTGAAATCGCCATAGCCCATGCCCTCCTTGCCGGTAGCCAGCTTGAATCCCCAGTAGACAGACCACAGCGCGAGGTAGCCGCCCATCGCACCAAACAACGCGGAGCGCAGGTCTGTAAAGACACCAAAGGCGTTGAGCAGCAGCCCCAGCCACATGAGCGGGAGCGTGATGTCATCCGGCAACAGCGTGGTATCGGCATCAATAAAGGTGAGCGCCACGAGGGACCATACGAACACCATGGCGAACAGCGCCTGCCAGGACACACCGAAGTGCCAGGCAACAAACGCGGTCAGCACGCCGGTCAATGCCTCTACGATCGGGTAGCGAAGGCTGATGGGCGTTTTGCAAGCGCTGCACTTTCCGCCCAGCACGGTGTAACTGATTACCGGAATGTTTTCCAGCGCCGTGATCTGGTGGCCGCATGAAGGGCAAGCCGAACGGGGAACCACGAGGTTGTACTTCGGTTCGTCGGCGACGCTCTCGGCCTTTTCCGGATGCAGGTACTCCTCGCACTGCCGGCGCCAGCCTGTCTCCATCATCTTGGGCAGGCGATGGATGACCACGTTCAGGAACGAGCCCACCAGCAGGCCGAACACGGCCGCCGTTCCCAGATAGAACCACAGCGACGCGCGAAACGCGGAAACAACGTCCATTGTTATTGTTCTTGTCGGACTGGGAAGCGCGTCTAGACCGCCTGGCCCATCTTGAAAATCGGCAGGTACATGGCAATCACAAGACCACCGATCACCACACCCAGCACCGCCATGATCATCGGCTCCATCAGGCTCGACAGGGCGTCAACTGCGTCATCCACTTCCTGCTCGAAGAAGTCGGCCACCTTGCTCAGCATGCCGTCAAGCGAGCCGGACTCTTCGCCGATGGCGCACATTTGCAGAACCATGTTCGGGAACACGCCGCTGTTTTGCATCGATACCGTGAGACTGGAACCCGTGCTGACTTCCTGCTGGATTTTCTTGGTCGCGTTGTAATAGACGCGATTGCCGGCGGCACCGGCAACGGAATCCAGCGCCTCCACCAGGGGCACACCGGCGGCAAACATGGTTGACAGCGTGCGGGTCCAGCGCGCGACGGTCGCTTTGCGCACCAGTTCGCCAAACACGGGGACCTTGAGCATGGTGCGATCCATGAAGAATTGCATCTTCTCCGAGCGTTTCCAGGTGTTGAAAAACAACCACACGCCGCCGCCCAGACCGCCAAATATGATGTACCAGTATTTGACGAAGGCCTTGGACATGTTCATCACCACCACCGTGGGTGCTGGCAGGTCGGCGCCGAAGTTCTTGAACATTTCCTCAAACTGCGGGATCACAAAAATCATGATGACGGCCGTCACGATGAACGCCACCACCAGAATGGAGATCGGGTCGAACAGGGCCTTCTTGATCTTGCTCTTGATGGCGAGGATCTTTTCCTTGTACGTGGCCAAGCGGTCCAGCAGGCTGTCCAGAATACCGGCCTGCTCACCGGCGGCAACCAGGTTGCAGAACAGGCTGTCGAAGTAAAGCGGGTACTTGCGGAAGGCCTGCGCCAGGCTGGAGCCGGTTTCCACTTCGGTCTTGATATCCAGCAGCAGGCGCGTGACGGACGGGTTGCTGTGGCCCTTGGCGACGATGTCGAAGGCCTGGAGCAGCGGGACGCCCGCTTTCATCATGGTCGCGAGCTGACGCGAGAAAAACGTAATGTCCTGATCGGTAATCTTCTTGCCGCCACCGCGCCCCTGTTTCTTGACCTTGGGGTTGGTGATGCCCTGGCGGCGCAGCGTGGCGGTGACGATATTTTCGCCGGATGCACGCATCTCGCCTTTAACGATCTTGCCGGACTTGTCCTTGCCTTCCCAGGTAAAGATGTATGCCTTGACGTCCTGGTCTTTGGGTCTCGCAGCGGTCGCAGCCATAAGCTACTCCTCAAAAAATCCTGCCGGGTTTGGCAGGCACACTATTCATTGGTGACGGACTCAACTTCTTCCAGCGAAGTCAGGCCTGCCCGGACTTTCTTAAGTCCCGAGCGGCGCAAATCGGAAATACCCTCGCGCTTTGCCTGGTCGGCGATATCGATCGAGGTGCCGTTCTTCATGATAATGCGCTGCATTTCGTCAGAAATGGGCATCACCTCATAGATGCCGACGCGCCCCTTGTAGCCGGTATTCTTGCATATGTCACAGCCGACCGCCCCGTAGGGCTGCCAGGTGCCGTCCAGTTCCTCTTCGAGATAGCCTGCGCGCAGCAGCGCCTCTTTCGGAATCTCGATGGGGCGCTTGCAGGAACACAGGCGCCGGCCCAGCCGCTGTGCGGTAATGAGAATCACGCTGGTGGCGATATTGAACGGCGCGATACCCATGTTCATCAGGCGGGTCAACGTGGAAGGCGCATCGTTGGTATGCAGAGTGGACAGCACCATGTGCCCGGTCTGCGCAGCCTTGATGGCGATTTCACCGGTGTCCAGGTCGCGGATCTCGCCCACCATGATGATGTCGGGATCCTGTCGCAGAAAGGCCTTGAGCGCCGCCGAAAAAGTCAGGCCCGCCTTGTCATTCACGTTAACCTGGTTGATGCCGGGCAGGTTGATTTCGGCCGGGTCTTCGGCGG
>CAYSKY010000362.1:0-4133 GCA_964431425.1 uncultured Burkholderiales bacterium | reverse complement strand
GGCGCGCTGCGGCCGGTCTCGAAGGGATAGTCGAAGTGGCTGTATATGAATCGCAGGTACGAGGTGCCTTCAACCGTGCGATCCAGCGAATGGCCGCGCCCGTCATCGGCAATGCTGAACGAACTGCCGTCCGCCGTGACCCGGATGGTGGTGACATGGCCGTTCTGGAACTCGGCGAGCGAATACAGCACCAGCGCGCGGACCGCAGTCGCGCAAAGGTCGGCGGAAAGCTGCGCGTCGGGCTTTCCCATCAAATCGGGCCGGACTTCAACGCCCCACCCATCCGCCGCACACCGGAAACACCTGCCCCACAAAACAGTCCGCCGCGCTGCTGCACAGATACGCGGCGAACATGGCATCTTCTCGTGCCGATACCAGCCGACCCAGCGGCACCTCCCTTGCCAGCCTCTCCTGAAAGCGCGGATTGGCCTGCACCTCAGGCGGGAAGTAGGTGGGGTTGTCCACGAAGTTCTGCGCGATCGCATTGACCTGCACATTGTGCGGCGCCAGTTCGACGCCCACGGCCTGCACATAGGCCAGCTGCGCGCCGCGTGCGGCGCTGTAGGTGGATGCGCGTTTCATGCCGCGCAGGGCCGAGGCGCTGCCGATTACGAGTACCTTGCCGGCGCGACGGGCAATCATCGCCGGCGAGGCAGCACGCACCAGGCGCGGCAGCGGGTCCACCAGCGCCGCGAACACCTCGCGCCACTCGGCTTCGCCCACATCAGTAGCCGGCGTACTGGGTGCGGTAAAGGCCAGGTTGGCCACCAGCACATCGATGTCGCCGGCCGAGCTGACCACGCGTTCGGCGGCGTCCGGGTCGGCCAGTTCATCCGCACTGGCGATTACGGTCGCGCCCTGTTCGGCAAAGGTCTCCACCAATGCCGGGCCCATGAAGGCATCGCACTGGGTGATAAGAACGCGTTTGCCGGCGAGCAGGTTCTGCATGCGTGCTTCCTGAATGATGGTCAATGAACGTGGGGCGTATCACGCCCGATCGCGGCGCTGCGGCTCGGCCGCGTGAATGTAAATGGTATAGGTATCCGGCGGGCGCTGCGCACCGGCCAGATCCAGCGCATGGCCGATGGCGCCGCGATGATAAGTGCCGTGGTTGACCAGATGAAACAGGATCTCCTGCCGCGACAGGCTGCCCAACTTGCCATCAGCAAACCGGAACTGGATGACCTGAGCCAGTTGTTCCGGCGTCAAGGTAGTCGCGTATTCCAGCAGCCACTGATTGGATGCCGAAAGGCGCCGGTCCAACTCGTCCAGTAACGGCACCTGTTCGCTGTTGGTGGAATCGTGCGGCACAACTTCGCCCAGCAATCGTGCCTTGAACAGCTCCTCCACACGCACGATGTGGTTGAGCTGCTGACGTGCAAAGGCAAGGGAGGAGGGGTGTTGGGCGGCATCGATGGTGGCGACCGCATCGAGTGTGCGGCGGTCGGCCCATTGTTTGTATTGGAGGGTTTGAATGAGCACGGGGGTTTATCAGGGCGGGCGCGTACCGGCAAATGTTGCGCGGGTTGAAAGTGGGGCGGGATGGTCAATGTTATATCGGCTGCCCCTGGCCGTCGCGCGCCCTCTGGAATGAGTGCGCCAAGCCACCGCAGCGGGCAATCTCAATCAACAGGCTCTTCGCTTAAAATCCGCAGGTCCAACTTTATTAACGCGCGCCCTGTGGAGCCCGGCATGAAATCGTTTATCTCGGTATTGTTCATCAGCCTGTTGTTGACCGGTTGCATGAGTGTGCGCGAAAGCACGCCCATCCGCGACAGCGTGAAGGCCCGGGGATTGGCGCTCACGCGCGCGTTGCCGTCGCCCATGCCCGCCCGTGCCGCCTCCATCCCTGACAGCCAGTTCATTCTGGTCAACTCACAGTCCGGTGCGCTGGAAGTGGTGGATTTTTTCAATCCCATTCCGTTCGTGGCCGGCATGGCGACCGACGCGTTCAACCAGCGCAGAGCGGATGGCTACAAGTCGCGTTATGCGCAGATTGATCCTTATCTCATCGCCTCTGCGCGGCTGGCCGGCTCGCCTTTGCTGGGAAGCGGCGCCGATGCGTTGCCGCTCAAGCCCGTGGTGTACATGGTGGAAGGCTCGGACGGCCGCTGGCGCTTGAGTCTGTCGTTTCGCGTCGAGGGCGCCGACTGGCTGGGGCGCTACATGTATCACATGGTCACCACCTACACCACCGACGAGATCAGGGCCGCCGCCCCCGCCACACTCGACACCATGCGCCGCGAGCTGGAAGCAGGCAGCGACATGCTGCGCCAGCTGATGGAGCGTGATGCCCGTGGCGAACTCAAGGGGGATGGCACCCGCGTGGAATTCGGCAGTTACCACGTGGTGGGCAGCAACGTGGTGGGCCTGCTGCCCGCCAGCCTGATCCGCTTCAAGAATGCCGAACTGCTGGAAGAAGGCGCGGACTACGTGATCCTGCGATCGCGCGGCGACTTGCATGCCGACGCGCTCAACGGCGCACTGGCGTTCGGCGTGCATTACTTCCGCAAGGATCAGCTGCACGACTTCAAGAAAACCGGCTGAGGTTGGGCCGTTTGCGGCTAGCGCAGCCGCTTCCTGAAGTACACCACCCGTTCCGTTTCCTCAAAGCCCAGGCTGCGATGCACCGCGTGGCTGGTGCGGTTGCGGGTGGAAGCGTCTGAAGCCAGTTCGGTGATGCCGAGGGACCCGGCCCATCGCGACACCGCATCTACCAGCGCACGGGCAACACCCCGTCGCCGTGCACCCGGCTTGACGTAAATGCCCTCAAGGAACGCGACCGGCGAGGTGTCGGTGCCGTTCACATAGTCCTGGCGGATCGAAGCCTCGACAAAACCGCAGGCCACGCCCTTGTCATCCCGCACCAAGAATTGCGCAAACCGTGCCGGCTCGGCCAGGAATTCCGCCATCTCCTCGCGGTGTTCGTCGGCCGAAGCGTCGGGCCAAAGAGCGAGGCGCATGGCCAGCCAGTCGGGATCGTCAATGGATTGGAGCGGGACAGTTTTCATGCGGTCATTTGGGGCGGCGCCACGCTGTGACGAAACCCCACAACGGGCCAAACACGAACCAGAACACCACGCAGCCAAATGCGTGCTTGTGCCATGCCAGCAACGGCCCAGTGCTTGCCGTGTTGCCGACCCATTGAATGAGCGCTTCGACAAGCACCACCGTGATCACGCAGGCCACAATGCACCGGCCCCAAAGGTTGAATTCGTAGCGGACCACTTCCCATCCCAGCGTGGGAGCTTTCGCGGGGACCGGGCCGCCCGCGAACCGGTGCGCAAAATGCGCGTCCGCCCACCCGACCGCCATGCCGCCAAAGGCGATGGTGAAGCCAATGTAGGCGGCGGCCAATCCATGTGCAAACGTGGCGATGGTGCCACGTTGCAGGTCTATGGCCGTGAAGGTCAGGAGCAATAAATCGATGAGCGGCAGGCTCAACAGCATGGCGCGGCTCAGCGCCTGTTTGCGAAGGATGTAACGGACCGCGAGTGCCGAGACCAGCACCACCCAGAAGCCGGCCTCACAGGCGACGATCAGCGCGTAGAGAAGGTAGGGTTCGGCGGGCATGGGTGAAAGGATTGGGAGGCCAGGTCAAATCTGAAGAAGGCAGGGCATGCGAAGCACACAGGCTTCTATGACTCCGGATCAAACATGAACTGTCGGAGCTCCTGGGCACACCAGCACCCACCAGCGATCTTTGCTGCCCACTGTTCGGCCTCTTTGCGTGTCGCGACTTTGAGTACGCAGAAGCCTCCGTTGAACGTGCCTGTCTCCGGGTACGTTCCTGGAGACACCTTGCCCTCAGCGGTCACCAGCGCAGGCGGGACAGCTTCGTCGATGCCGCCGCCAAACACATAGACCCCTGCCGCTTTGGCCTCGCGAATGACGGCGCGTGATGACTCTCCTACCGAGGGAAAGTCCTCATCGGAGATGTGGCTCATGGCTGAACTGGGGAACGAGATGAGGTAGTGGTTCATTCGCGGGCTGCCGTGTTTAAGGGGTTATGGTCAGGTCTTTCAAAATCACAATACGATATTGCAAGGCCTGACCCCGAATTGTTGCAAGATGTCGCACACCTCGACAATCAATCAGGAAATACGTAAGTGCGATTGGCGACAATGTTGAGA
>CAYSKY010000361.1:0-4167 GCA_964431425.1 uncultured Burkholderiales bacterium | reverse complement strand
CGAGCTTCGGCTCGCCGTTTTTGCTTTTGGCGCCGGGCTTTCGCGCCGATGGAGGGTAGGGGCGGCTAGAGGTCGAATCCCGAATCGGCACCGGTAAAAGTATTGATTCCTTCGGCAACAGCCGCCAGCATGGTCCGCTCAGCCTCGGAGAGCATCGGGTTCCAGATATCGAATATCAGAACCACACGCAGCTGGTCGCTGTCGTTCCAGGCTTCATGATTGATGCTGTCGTCGAACACGAAGGCCTTGCCCGGCTCCCATATTCGGGTTTCGTTTCCGCAGCGGAATCCGCAGTTGCCGGGAACAATCAACGGCACGTGCACAACCAGGCGCACATTGGATACGCCGGTATGCGGGGGGATATGGGTCCTTGGCTTGAGCAGCGAAAACATGGCTGCCGGCGTGCGGCCCGGTTGCACCGGTTGCGGCGCAGTCGCCAGCAGCGACATGGTCAGCGGGCAGCGGTCCGCATTCGCGGCAATCCGCGCGCCGTTGCGGTAGAGGTGAAATGCCGTCCAGTCCGTGGAGTTGTTGAGCTCCGCCCACTGGTGCAGCGGCACACCTTCCGGATAGGAAACATAAGGCGTGAAGCCGCTGTCCTCCGCATGGACTTTCAGAAACTCGTCACGGATGGCGTCAGTCGATGCCTCAAACGCGTCCAGCCAGGGAAAGTCCTCGCGTTCAAAAAACTCGATGGCTGGCAGTCCGGGATAGAAGTGCATGGCCGGCAGCGAATCGAAGCGGCGTTTGCGGCCCAGCATGATGTCGACCGAGTCGCGGAATCGACTAAGGCGGGCGCCTGAAAAATTCCGATAGTGCGGTTCGAGGAATGCGTCCATGAACACGCCCAGGTCCTGGTCATATTTGTCCCGGTACTCGCGTGCGTGCAGAACCGCCGGCCGCAGTTCGGGGTGCAGCTGTTCAAGCGGCGGCGCCACCGTCGCGGCGGCACTGTAAGCGCGTGCTGCCTGATGCTGCTTCCCCTGGCGCTCCAGCAGGTTGCCCCTCAAAACCAGACACAGCAAATCGCTTGGGTCCAGTGCCAGCCCCCGGCGGATGGCTTCCGCTTCGGCCACGTCATCGCCAAGCCGCTGGTTGACCAGTGCGAGATTGATCCATTGCTGCACGTCGCTGCCGTCTGTGTCAGCGACACGCTGGAATGCCGTACGCGCGGCCTGCAGGTTGCCCTTGCGAAAGGAAAATTGCCCCATGCCGGAAAGCGTTGGGCTGTGGTTGGGATCGATTTCGAGAATACGCGCCCACGCGCGGATCATTCCCGATTCATCTCCCGCCTGTGCGGCGCGCGCCGCCTCGCCGGAAAGTGCGTTCACGGCTGCGGCGGCATTGTCATTGTTGGCCATAGTTGTCTTCGGTTCAGGCGCAAGGTCGATCGCAGGACACTGCTCGTCGCGCCAGTTTCAAATTTCCCAGTTGGGAGGCTTGCGGCTGTATCGGTCGATACCCTCAAACAATTGCAAAATCAGGTTGCGTTCCTCTGGCTGAATTTCAGGCGTCCACACTTCGAATAACAGAATCACGCGTGTCTGGTCGGATCGATTCCATGCTTCGTGTTCGATCGAATCGTCGAACACCCAAACCTTTCCTTCCTGCCATTCTCGGACGTCATTGCCGACGCGAAAGTGGCAGTTGCCGGGAACGATCAATGGCAGGTGGCAGATAAGCCGCGTATTGACGAGTCCGCAATGCGGCGGGATATGGGCGCCGGGCTTGAGCAGGGAAAACAATACCGACGGCGAACGGCCCGGCATGTTCACCAGTGGTACCTTTTGCATTGCCTCGACCGTTTTCGGGCAGCGTGCGGCATTCTCCCCGACGAGTTGTCCGCCTTTCCAGAGATAAAACGCGCCCCAATCCGCATTGTTCACCATTCCCGCCTGCTCCTTTTGCGGGCGCGACGGATCGCCAGCTACATAGGGCAAAAAATTGGCGGGGTCACCCATCACTTCCCGTAACTCGCTGCGAATGACTTCGGTCGCCTGCTCCAGAGCCGGGATCCAGTCAAAGCGTGCCAGATCGTGGAATGGCGTCGCGGGCAGGCCGGGGACGTGATAGTAGCGGGGTTCCTGTGGAAACAGTTTCTTGTGCCCGAACAGAACATCAATGGATTCCGTGAACCTTGAACTGGTCCCGGATGATGGTGCACCCGGGCCAAGGTGGTTGCGCAGAAACGCCTCAAAATCGCCCGCGGTCCGCTCGCAGTGCTGGCGGGCGCGTTCAACTTCCGATGCAAGGTCCTCGGGGACCGATGGTTGCCGGCCGGCCTCGTCGACCACTGCCTGGAAGAACGCGGTCGCCGCACGCGGGTCGCCCGATGCCAGCACAATATCCGCCTTGAGGATCATCGCGCGCAGACTGCGTGGATCCATTCGCAGCGCACCATCGATCGCCGTGTTTGCGGCGTCAAGCAGCCCCAGACGAAACAGTGCAATTGCGAGTCCCGTATAGACGGATGCATCACCGCGGCCCGCGCTGACTACGCGCTGAAAATGCATTTGTGCTTCACGGTCGCGACCGGCCCGTAAAGCAAGGACCCCGGCCTGCGCCATGGCACGGAAATCGGTTGGTGGGGAACTCATGGAAAGGTACGACGGATGGGCTGGTGGAAACGAAATGTATTACAGACAATGTTACTTGCAATTGACGGTTTGGACCGGGTGGCGCAATACTGCAGCCTCCGGGACACAGTCTGCGGAGGGCACCGCCGGGCCCGGCGCACGGATTGTTAGGGCTGGCGCCAAATTGCGGCTAACTGAACGCTGGCTTTGCATACCGGCGGGCTGCGCGACACCCCGGGACCAGCCTTTAAAAAAACGCCGATTTCGGGAACTCTGGTGCAAGCCGGTCAAGAACGCGCTAGAATCCGCGTTCCGTTTTTGAGAACGGCACGTCGCGGGGTTATATCGCGCGCAATTTGGAGGGGTGAATGAATTACGCAGAACGGCAGCGCAACCCAGGCAAGCACCTCACGGGACTCTCCGTGGTGATTGTGTTGCACATCGCGCTTGGGTGGGCGCTCATGAATGGACTGGCGCGCAAAGTGGTGGAAGTGGTCAAGGGGCCGCTTGAAACCAAGATCATTGAAGAGATAAAGAAGCCGCCGCCACCGGATACGCCGCCGCCGCCGCCGCCGAAGATGGTTCAGGTCATGCCGACCTTCGTGCCGCCGCCGGAAGTGCAGATCTCGTCCCCGATGGCTGCGCCGACCATTTCCAATACCACGCCAGTGGCTCCGCCGGTCTATGCACCGCCGAGGCCGCCTGCCCCGCCGGCGCCGGTTGCAGCACCCAGCGTGGGCGTAGCCTGCCCGAACTCGCGTGAAGTGCGGGCGGAAATCAAATACCCGATGCAGGCTCGCAAGGACGGCATCGAGGGTGAAGTCCTGATTGAATTCACGGTGGGTACCAACGGTGAGATCAAGGACATCGACGTGAAGTCGAGCAGCAATCGCGTATTCAACAGCGTGTCAATCAACGCGACCCGCTCGTTCAAGTGTGTGGGCCAGGGCCGCGAAGTACGCGTCCAGGTACCGTACTCATTCAAGCTTTCGGATTAGTAGTTTTTTAGGAATTGCCTGCCGGGTTTTCCCGGCGGGCCATTGTTTGCAACAATCGGCTGTTCATTTTCTGGAGGAATCATGTCATTTTTCAATCGTATCCCCGCGCTGCTGGTAGCCGTCGTTATCGCCGCGATGCCCATTGCAGCGACGGTTGTCAGCCTGCAGCCCACCAATGCTGCAGCGCAGGCGCCGGCTGCGGACGCCCCTAAGGCAGACGCTCCCAAAGCCGCCGCCCCCGTGGTCGCCAAGGAAACCGTCGAAAATCCGTATGGCCTGAAGCATACGATCGAACATGGCGACATGGTTTCCAAGACCGTGCTGGCACTGCTGCTCATCATGTCGATGGGTAGCTGGTACATCCTGATCGTCAAGCTGTTCGAACAGCGTCGCCTGCTTTCCGAAGCCAAGGCCGCCGCCGAGACTTTCTGGCAAGCCGGTTCGGTCCAGCAAGGTATCGCCACGCTGAAGGAAGACAGCGCATTCCGTTTCATCGCTGAGAGCGGCGTGGCCGCAACGGCGCACCACGAAGGCATGATGGGCGAAGTGCCCCTGAGCGACTGGATCACCATGGGTGTTCAGAGCGCCTCTGA
>CAYSKY010000360.1:0-4181 GCA_964431425.1 uncultured Burkholderiales bacterium | reverse complement strand
CGGGATGGCACCAGCGATCGCCAGCAACCATGCCAGTGGCGGTGCCGGGTCTGCTTGGGCGGCGGGATTCATGTGCATTCGTTCCTGGTATCAGGGCCGTGCGGCTGTATCACTCGCCGGCAGCGGGATGTCCAGCACGACGAACTTGTTGTTCGTGTCCAGCGTGACGGCGTACTCCCGTCCGGCTGCGCGCAGGGTGTAGCTACCCAGCGGCACCAGGTCAAACACGTACTGGCCGAACACCACAGTACGCGCCTCCAGCGACACATTGCGCCCGGTCAGGAACACGGCCTGCGACAGAAGACCTTCCTCACCCGAATCCGCGACGCCGTTGCCATTGGAATCCACAAACAGGCGGCCTCGGATCTGGCCCACTTCAATGATCGGAATCTTGACTTCGGTGACCTGCCCGTCGAGGATGGCCACGCGCAGCCGATCTTTGTCCGCCAGCCGGAAGCCGATTGGCAAGGACGCGAGGTCCACAGCAATTGCGTAGGGGCCCTGCGGGAGATTGTTGATTGCAAAGTTGCCATTGCCCGATGAACGTAGCGCCCAAGGGGTATTGAGCAGCCGCACGTCCGCACCCGGAATACCGCGCTCGCCCGGATCCATCGTGCCGTTGCCGTTGGCGTCGAAGTAGAGCTGCCCCTCCAGCACGCCGCGGCCGGACATCGGCAATGCCTTCGAACGCGGCGCCGCAAAATCGAACGCGCCGTTGAGTTGCAGGTAGGCATAGGCGGGCGTGCCCTGGGCCTTGTTGGCGCCCCATTCAAGCATCAGTGAGCGACTGAGGATGTGCTGGGTGCGCAGATTGAAGTACCAGCCGGTGCTGGAAACGGTCTGGTCGGTGCGGGGCAGCGTCAACGTGCCATTGAGCAGGTCCGACAGCTGGGTAGCGGTGCGCTCGGCACTGGTGGAATTGCGGATGCCGGACCAGCCGGCATTGAGGGAAACCCGTGCCTTTTCACCGAACAGGCTGCCGCTCTGGTACGACATGTTGACCGCGGCGTTGCTGTTGATGTTGGTGGTTTCGCTGCCCATTGAAATGGCGCGGCTCCACGCCAATGTGGCGAGCGGGCCGATCGAGAAGCTTTGCTGGTGGCTGCCCAGCCAGTACCAAGGGGCATGGCTGATGGTGGTGATGGCGGAACGCTGGCGCAGGTCGATCGGACCTTTGCTGCGTGTGTCCTCCAGCCGGCCGGACAGGGTGACGGCATCCCAGCGCTTGTCGAGCGTCAGGGAAATGCGGTCCACCTCGGTGCGCTGGTTACCGGCGGTGGTGGTGACGCCTGATGCGGTTGAGTAGTCGAGTGTGGCGGACACGCGCGCCTCGGCCCATTGCGTGCCGAAGCCGAGCCCGCTGCCGTGGGAGCGTGACTCCAGCGCGTCTGCCACGCCATTGCGGCGCCCGAAAATCCGTCCGCTGATACTGGAGGAGCTCCCGACTGGTCCGCCCACCGAGGCGTCCAGCCCAAGTGTGTCAACCGCGCGTTTGACGGTACCGGCGACACCATCAATGTTGCGCGACAGCGGTCCGTTGAACACACCGCTCGCATACTGCGCCGAGCCACTGACGTTCCAGGCGTTGGAGAATGTGTTGGTGAGGCTGGCCATGCCGCGGGTTCCCCAACCCCCCAATTGCCGGTCCATGTGGCCCACGTTGAGGTCGGTGTAAAGGTAGCTCTGCACGCCATCGATCAGCAGGGAAGGGCTGCGCAATTGGCGCGTCCAGGTCAGTACGGTCTGGTTCCCCTCGCCGGGCAGTGAATCGGATCGGTGGGCCAGCGCGAGCTCGTCAATGCCATCCTTTCCGTACCAACGTGCGCCAAATGCGCTGCCATCAAACGCCGGGTAGTACGCGCCGCCGGTGGAGTTGGCCGTCGCGGAAACGGTCTGCCCGGCCACCAGCCGCAACGCACCGGATTCAAGCGGCGTCTGGTAAGCCGCGCCGCGCCATCGGGAGACGCTGACACCGTCCAGTTCGCGGCGTCCGGCAACGCCGTCCCCAAGAATACCGCTGCTGCCCTGCATGGACTGCCAGTCAAGCGAGATCCAGTTGGGGCGCAACGGGTTGGCAACGTGCTGGTTGGCATTGTCGAGACGACCCAGCCATGCGCCGGTGGCGGGTGCCTCCAGCCGCATGGTGCCGTTGTACAACCCCATATGCGCGCGGGCGGTGAGGTAATTGGTGCCGGCGGTGGCAATCTGGAAAGTGCTGCGTTCGACCTGGAAAGGCGTTGCCCTGGCGCGGTCCAGCGCGGCGCCGGTCGGCATTGACGAGTCCGCAAGCCGGTCGTCAAGCGTGGCCTCAACGCGATTGGTTCCAGGCACCAGCTGGATGTTGGTTCCTGTCAGGGCGGCAACGGCGTCGCGCGGCAGCATCAGCGCAGACAGATCCACCAATGCGGATGCGTTGACAATGCCGACCGGCTTGCGATTGGCCGCGATCAGTCCGGTTCCTGCATTCCAGGTGACCGTCACCCCATCCTGGATGCGAATGACCGATACCTGGTTGCCTTCGACGGTGACCCGGGAGCCCAGCGCTTCAGCAATCGGACGCAGCGGTACCAGCAACAGGCTGCCGCTGGCGCGCGGCGGCTGGGGCGGCGAGACGCGCTTGCCATTGATCCACAACTGCAGATTGGCATCCGGTCGCAGCCGCTCATCGAGATCGAAAATCCAGCCCGCTGGCGTTTGTCGGGAGATCGTACCGCTCAAGATGGAAATGGTATTGGGTGTCAGCCAGCCCTCGGCGGGATTCTCACGCGCGCCGGTGGAGATGGTGCCGATATCGCGGCCGTTGGCGCGAATCATGCCGCCGGGCAGCAGCAGTTCCAGTACCGCGTTGTCGTAAGGCCTCTGCACGCGCAGGGTCCCGGTTTCGGCATTGAACGAATATTGCAGCTTCAGTTCGTCAAAGATGGGCTTGTAGGCCAGCAGATCGCCGGCGGCGTGAATGTCAGACGCGACGCTGCGCCCTTCGACGACGACGCCGGCGTTGGCAGCCGCCGGCAAGCACACCATCGCCGCCACGGCGGCGGCGAGCAGCAGCCCTCGAAGTATTGTGTGGCGGGACGACGTCATCGGTCAGGGGTTGGAGTTATGTGCGCGGCCCCGGGGCAATCCCGCGCCGGCATTGCCGCGTGCTGCCGTCAGGGGCGCTGGTAAAAGGTCAATGTAAGGTCGAGATCGGCCGAGCCACTGCCCAGTGACAAATCGACCGGCGGCAGGGTGTAGGCCGTGTTGAAGCGGATGCTTTGCGGCATTACGTTGGTGCCAGCCCGGTTGGTCGCGCGGATGCCCGCCGTCCGGCGAAATTCCGCCACACGGGTGGGGCCGGGGGATAACTGCCCGAGGTTGGTGATGGTCGCATTGGGCACGAACGTCGGATTGGCCGCGTTGGCGCCATAGGGCTGGCCGCCATCCGTCCCGGTCTGGGTCATCGTGAACGCGACGCCGACATTTGCCAATGGTATTGCCGGCCCGAACGTTCCGGTACTGGTGGCCTTGGCGGTGCTGGCGTACACGTCAAAGTCCATGGTTGAGGTCATGTAGAGGCTGCGGCTCACCGCGCGGGTATTGAGCGCAACGCGGCGGCCGCCAGTAATGGCGAAAGCAGCCTGGGTGTCGGCCGCGTCCAGGAAACTGTTGGCATTGGCATCGGTAAAGGCGATGTCCGCTGTGCCGTCAGCGTTGGTGTCGAGGCCAAGTCGCGTGTATTGGGTGGCGGTGGGCACCACCGCTGCGGCGAGCGTGCCGGTGACTACCATCGTCACAGGACCGCCCGCGCCGATCAGGGTACTCGACGTCCATCGAATGAGCGGTTGGTTGGCCGCGACGCAGCACGTGTTGGTGGCGAAAATGAATGCGTCGTAAACCGCGAAGTCGGCACCGTCACCAACCGCCACGCAGCCATAAGTTACGCAGTAGGTGTCGGTATCCATGAATGTCGCCTGTGCCCGACTAGGCGCCAGCAGCAGCGCCAGCGCCAGCAGGCAGGCCGCGACTACCTGGATGACTTGGTGGCCGATTTTGCGGGCGCAGGCGGTGCTTCCGCCGCGCAGCGTACACCCGCGGCACGCGCGGGCTCAATACGCCTGGATGTTCGTCGCCGAGGGCATCGCGCGGCGCGCCGGGCGCTGCGTGCTCGGGTGCGGCACCGAGCTGGGCACGTGTTGCAC
>CAYSKY010000359.1:0-4189 GCA_964431425.1 uncultured Burkholderiales bacterium | reverse complement strand
GAACAGCACCGCTATGAGCCGAACAGTCCGTACTCGGCATCCAAGGCCGCATCTGATCATCTGGTCCGTGCCTACCATCACACCTATCATTTGCCTGTTCTGACCACCAACTGTTCAAACAACTACGGCCCGTTCCACTTCCCGGAAAAGCTGATCCCGCTGGTCATCCTCAACGCGCTGGCTGGCAAGCCGCTGCCCGTCTATGGTGACGGACAGAACATCCGCGACTGGCTGTACGTCACCGACCACTGCAACGCAATCCGCCAGGTGCTGGCCAGCGGGCGTGTCGGCGAGACCTATAACATCGGTGGGCGCAACGAGCGAACCAATCTCGACGTGGTTCGCGCCATTTGCGCATTGCTGGACGAATTGCAGCCGCGCAGTGACGGCGCCTCTTATGCCTCGCAAATAACTTTTGTCGCTGACCGGCCCGGCCATGACCGGCGCTATGCGATCGATGCCTCTCGCCTGGAGGGCGAACTTGGCTGGCGCGCACAGGAAACGTTTGAGAGCGGCATACGCAAAACCGTCCGTTGGTATCTGGACAATCAGGGATGGGTGCAGTCGGTGACCAGCGGCGAATACCGTCACTGGCTGGAAAAACAATACGGCGCCGGGGAGCGGGTATGACACGCAAGGGCATTATTCTCGCCGGCGGCAGCGGCACCCGGTTGTATCCGGTGACACAGGTCGTCTCGAAGCAGCTTCTGCCGATCTACGACAAGCCGATGATCTATTACCCGCTGAGTACATTGATGCTGGCGGGCATCCGCGAAATTCTGGTCATTTCGACACCCAATGACACTCCGCGTTTCCGCGATCTGCTGGGCGATGGCTCGCGCTGGGGACTGTCGCTGTCTTATGCGGTCCAACCGTCACCGGACGGCCTGGCACAGGCATTCCTGATCGGCGAGCAATTCATCGGCGAGGGTCCGTCGGCGTTGATTCTCGGCGACAACATTTTTTACGGACATGACCTGTCGCAATCACTGCAGCGGGCGAACGCGCGCGGTGATGGGGCGACGGTGTTTGCCTACCCGGTTCAGGACCCTGAGCGCTACGGTGTCGCGGAATTCGACGCCGAAGGCCGCGTGGTTTCCCTGGAAGAGAAGCCCGCCAAACCCAAGTCGCGCTATGCGGTGACCGGGATCTACTTTTACGACCGGCAGGCCAGCACTCTTGCCAAAACCCTGAAACCGTCCGCCCGGGGCGAACTGGAAATTACCGATCTGAACCGCCTTTATCTCGAGCAGGGGATTCTCAACTGTGAAGTCATGGGGCGGGGCATGGCGTGGCTGGATACCGGCACCCATGAATCGCTGTTGGAAGCCTCGCAATACATCGAAACGATCGAGCGCCGCCAGGGGCTGAAGGTGGCCTGCCCCGAGGAAATCGCCTTCCGGCAGGGGTGGGTCAGTGCGGCTGAAATTGAAGCACTAGCAGCCCCGATGCTGAAGAACGGGTACGGGCAATACCTGATCCGAATGCTTACCGAGCGCTTGTTTTAAGAGTGGGGCTGCAGTGAATGTCATTGATACGGCGATTGCCGATGTGAAGATCATTGAGCCACGCGTGTTCGGCGATGCGCGGGGCTTCTTTTTTGAAAGCTACAACGAGCGTAATTTTGTGGCAGTGGTTGGTGCCGGCGTGAACTTTGTGCAGGACAATCATTCGCGCTCGGTGCGCGGCGTACTGCGCGGATTGCACTACCAGGTCCAGCAGGCGCAGGGCAAGCTGGTGCGCGCAGTGGTCGGCGAGGCTTTTGATGTCGCGGTGGACTTGAGGCGTAGTTCGCCCACGTTCGGGCGGCATGTGGCAGTGACGCTGTCCGCCGAAAACAAACGAATGCTGTGGGTGCCGGTCGGTTTTGCGCATGGTTTTCTCGTTACGTCCGAAGTTGCCGAGCTGGCCTACAAAACCACTGACTACTATGCTCCGACGCACGAACGCTCCTTGCTCTGGAATGACCCCGCGCTGGGCATAGACTGGCCAGTGAGTACCACAGGCGCACCGCAGCTCAAGGATGCCGACCGTCTGGGCAATCTGCTCGGCAACGCCGAGACATTCGCTTGATGGCGGCGCGGAAAGGACTGCAGCGGATTCTGGTAACGGGTGGCGACGGGCAGCTTGGGTGGGAGTTGGCCCGCGTGTTTGCCGATGCAGGCACGGTGTGGGTGCCCGAGCGCAAGGCGCTCGACCTGTCCGATCTGGACGGCTTGCGCCGATACTGCCGAGAAGTGGCGCCAACCCTGATCCTCAATGCCGGCGCCTACACGGCGGTTGATCGGGCAGAGAATGAGAGCGATATCGCGACGTTGGTCAACAGGGATGCCCCCGCCGCACTTGCCGACGAGGCCAACCGGCTGGGCGCCTTGCTGGTCCACTATTCCACCGACTATGTATTCGACGGCATGGCCGACAGACCGTATAGCGAGGATGATCCGACCACACCACAAAGCGCCTATGGCCGCAGCAAGCTCGCCGGGGAGCAGGCGGTGGCCGGGTTGGCGCGGCGTCACTTGATTTTTCGGACCAGCTGGCTGTACGGCAATCGCCGGCAGAACTTTTACCTGACGATGCTGCGTCTGGCGCGCGAGCGTGAAGAACTGCGGGTGGTGTCGGATCAGGTCGGTTCGCCGACCTGGGTGCATCAGGTGGCCGCAGTCACGCGACGCGCCATCGTCGGAGGTGATGCCGCCATCGAGGCGGGCATTTATCACTTGAGCGCAGGCGGCGCCACGTCATGGCATGGATTCGCGACCGCCATCATGGACGCTGTCCCCGACGCGGTCCGGCGCGCGCTTCGCGTGGTACCCATTGCCACCACCGATTACCCGACGCCTGCCCGGCGCCCGGCATATTCGGTTCTTTCCAACGCAAAGATCGAAGGTGCCCTCGGCATTAATGTTCCCGATTGGCAAACCCAGTTGGCCGCCTGTGCTGCAGAACGCGCTGCGGCAGCGGCGTGACCACGCAAAGCAAAAGCCCAGCATTGGCGCGGCTTCCAGGGCGTTTTGACTCCAAAAGCCGCGCCAATGCTGGACTTTTGATCGGATGAGCGGCGGGCGCCTGATGAATCAGGGCGTCATACGGCAAGCCCGCAGGTATCACTTAGTTGAACTTTGCAATTCCCACAGAACTCGAATGGGATTGTTCGGTCTGTTCTTCGCGCACCCCGATCATGGCCTCGCAGCGGCCCCGCTGCTATACTGCACGATTGGTTTTTAGCTTAATAATCAAAGGCATCGTTTTGCAGGATACCGCTTCCGCCATTACAAATTCCGACGCCCAGTCCGCCCCGTCCGTGGCCGCTGACCGGATCGGTGACATTCTGATCGCCATGGGCAAGCTTGATCCGGCGAATCTGGATCGGGCACTCAAAGTTCAGGAGGCTGGCGCCGCATCGTCATCAGCGCACGAGAGGATCGGCTCGGTGCTGTCGCGACTTGGCATGATTTCGGGCCGGGATCTCGCCGAAGCGCTGGCGAGGCAACGTGGCTGGGTCATCGTGGAATCGAGTGAATTCCCTGAACTGCCGATTCTGGAAGAGACCGTTTCGTCGCGATTCCTGCAACAAGCCCAGGCCATCCCGGTGTCGGAGTCGGAGAGCGAAGTGGTGCTGGCGATGACGGATCCGTCCGACCAGTTCACCCTGCGGGCCGTCGAGGCGGCCACCCGCAAGACCATCGTGCCGCGCCTGTTGGCGTCGAATGATTTCGACACCGTCTATGAACGGCTGTACGGCAGCGGCAAGTCGTCGATGGGACAGATCGTCGACAACATTTCCACCCGCGACGAAGAGCAGGACTTTGGCGATATCGAACAACTTAAGGATCTGGCTTCGGAAGCGCCGGTCATCCGCCTCGTCAATCTGATCATCAACCACGCACTCGAGCGCCGCGCGTCGGATATCCACATTGAGCCGTTCGAAAACCGCCTGATCGTGCGCTACCGGATCGACGGCGTTCTGCATGAAACCGAATCGCCGCCGCGCCGATTGTCCGCCGCGGTGATTTCGCGCATCAAGATCATGGCGAACCTGGACATCGCCGAGCGGCGGTTGCCGCAGGACGGCCGCATCAAGTTGCGGGTGCAGGGCAAGGAAATCGACTTGCGTGTGTCCACCGTGCCGACCATGCATGGCGAGTCGGTGGTGATGCGGATCCTCGACAAGGGTGGTGTGGCACTG
>CAYSKY010000358.1:0-4199 GCA_964431425.1 uncultured Burkholderiales bacterium | reverse complement strand
ACGGAACATTGCAGAGCCCGCACACATAGTCGGCGGTCAATTCGTTGGTATGTGTCACGAATTTTCCTCCGCAACATGAACATGAAGTGAGCTGGACCATGCCGGCGTCCACAAACTTGACCAGACGCCAGGCCCGCGTAATGGTCAGCACCGTCTCGATACCCAGTGCCCAGGTCTTCTTGACATAGAGCTCAAAGGCCTTGATCACGGCGTCTATTTCATCGATGGCGCTGGTTTTGTTGAGGTACTCGTAGATGTTGAGAAACAAGGACGAGTGGATATTGGGCTGCCAGGACATGAACCAGTCCGTGGAAAACGGCAGCATCCCTTTGGAAGGTGACTTGCCCTGCACTTCCTTGTACAACTTCAACAGGCGCTCATAGGAAAGGCTGGTTTCACTTTCCAGCACCTGCAGGCGTGCGCCAAGCTGGATCAGTTGGACGGCCAGATTGATGTCGCGGCTTTCGCCGACAATGCTCTTCGTGCGCATGTCAGGCTGCCTCCGCCATTTTGCCAGCCATCAGGATGGTGGCATGCAGTCCGTTGGTGTAGTCCACCTTGCCGCTGGTGGTGAGCAGGTTCCAGACCATTTCGTCGTCAAATCGGAAACGGCACATCAGCATGTTCGTGCCGGCGATCTTCATGAGTTGGCCCGGGGTCAGCGCAGCGATCATTCTTGCCACCTCTTCGCTGATGCCCAGCCGGTAAAGCGCCTGCGGCAGGTCCGCACGGATCATGTTTTGCGCGAGCATCAGATAGGAAAGATTGGCCTCGCGTACTTCCTCGAGCAACTGTTCAGGTTGCATACCCATTTTGTTCTCCGTTGACTACAGACTGCGAGACTGCCGCCGATACATATGTGATTTTGTGGTTTTTGCCGCGGGCATTTCTTGTGTTTATGCGGTGAGGGAATTGTGATTTGGCGGCCGCTGAAACTGAATGCGAAAGACGCCAATAGTGGTGTCGGCAAACCGGCCTTCTGTTGTGTAGGAATTTGCCTTACACCGCCACCGCTGCCAGTGCGGGTGTGCGCCCGCCGCACCAGCTCCGCACGGTGCACAGCGGGTGGGACGGCCGGACGCGGAGCAGCGGATCACGCCGGTCAACAAAGAAAGCAGGATCCGCATCTAAAGTTTCCACACACCAATTCCGATAACACAACCACAAGGCGGTTCGAACTGAATTTGAGAACCCCTAGGCAAGCCCGGTTGCATCGGGCGTGTAGCCACCCCCCGACAAGTCGGGCTTGTTAATCACCTTATATCAGGAGCTCAAAATGGCTGGTATCAACACAAACGTCGCCTCGCTCAATGCACAACGCAACTTGGCAACGTCACAATCTTCCCTGCAAACCTCGATCCAACGCCTGTCTTCAGGCCTTCGCGTCAACAGCGCCAAGGACGACGCAGCCGGTCTCGGTATTGCCGATCGCATGACATCCCAGATCAAAGGTCTTACCGTGGCTGCCCGCAATGCGAGCGACGGTATTTCGCTGGCGCAGACGGCAGAAGGCGCGCTGGGCAAGGTCGCAGACATGCTGCAACGCATGCGCGAACTGGCGGTGCAATCCTCCAATGCCACCAACACCCAAGTGGATCGCAACTCACTTGACGCGGAAGTGACCCAGTTGAAGGCCGAAGTGAACCGGGTTGCCACGCAGACTTCGTTCAACGGCGTGAAGCTGCTTGATGGTTCGTTCAGCGGCGCAAATTTCCAGGTAGGCGCAAACGCGGCAGAGACCATCAGTGTGGCCAATATCACCAACGTCCAGACGGCAGCGCTTGGCGGTACCGTGAACGTTGCCACCGTTTCCGCGGCTGCAAGCGGTATGACAGGATTCGCCACGGCGATCGTCGCCGGCGGTGTATTGATCAACGGTGTCGACATCGGTGCGGTCAGCTCGGCGGGTTCTGCGCTCGAACGCGCCGGCCAGATGGTCAACGCAATCAACCTTGTTTCCGGCCAGACCAACGTCGGTGCATCCTACGACTCCTCGACCGGCCAGATCACTCTGCGCAGCTCAGCCGGCGCCATTACGATGACCGGTACGGTGAACCTGGCTGCAACCGCCGGCTTTACCAATGCAACCGGCTCGGCGGCCGCATCGGCAACCACCGGTATCACCGGCCTGAACGTTCAGTCGTACGCAAATTCGCAGCTGGCCATCACCCAACTCGACGCAGCGCTTGCCCAGGTCAGTACGGCTCGCGGAAACCTCGGTGCGGTTCAGGCGCGTTTCGAAAACGCAATTGACAGCATCAATGTGACGACGGAAAACGTGACGACCGCCCGCGGCCGTATCGTTGACGCCGACTTCGCGGTTGAATCGGCGAACCTTGCACGCGCCCAGGTGCTGCAACAAGCAGGTACTGCGATGGTTGCACAAGCCAATGCACTGCCGAACGGTGTTCTGCAACTGCTGAAGGGTTGATCGGTAGGACCCGGCCTCGATGCATGAGATCAAACGGGGGGCCGCGCGCAATGCGACCCCCTGTTTGTCAAGTGTAGTGGCCCGGACGCGAAGTATCCAGCAGCAATTCTTGGGTCTGGGGGCATTTCCTGAGAGAGTGTCAAATGTCAATCCTCAATTCAATTACATCCGCTCGCATCGCTGATCCTGGCATGCAGGCTTACACACCGCCGCCCAATGCGCAGGCTCGTGTTGGCGCCCAGGTGGCCGAGAGCACGCCGGTACAACCGGCGGCGAGTCCGCCCGCAGCAGGAGCGCAGGCGGATCGCAGCCGCGAACTGGAAGCCGAACTGGCGGCGGCGAACAGCCGGCTGGCCGGTGACGGACATGAAGTCCGGTTTGAGTACGACCGTGCAGCGAGCCAGTTGATCGTACGCCTGGTTGATGTCGCGACGAGCAAAGTGCTGCGGCAGTACCCCTCGGAAGAGGCCCTGCGTACGGCGAAACTGGTGAATTCGGGCAAGTCCATCATCAATCTGCAGGCCTGAGGCCGGCGGGAGAAGTCAAATGGGTCTATCTGCACCAGGCGTCGGCAGCAATCTTGATGTCAACAGCCTAGTTTCGCAATTGATGGCGATTGAGCGCCAACCGCTTGCGCTGGTGCAGAAACGCGAGGCCGCCGTCCAGGCGCAGCTGTCGGCGTTTGGCATGTTGCAAAGCCAGATATCCTCTTTCGGCGATGCCGCCGCCAGCCTTTCGAAGGCCGGTACGCTCGCGGCGTTCAAGGCAGTCGTCGGTGACACCGAGGTGGGGTCGGCATCCATTTCCGGGACCGCGACTGCGGGGAGCTATTCCCTGGAGGTCAAACAACTCGCGCAAGTGGGCAAGCTCGCCACCGGTGCGTTCGCAAGCTCATCGACCGTGGTGGGTTCCGGCGCGATCACCATTACGCTCGGCACTTACGACGGGGTCGGAAACACGTTTTCCGCGAGGTCGGACAAAAGTCCCGTTGTCATCAATATTGACTCCAGCAACAACACACTTGCAGGCGTACGGGATGCCATCAACGCCGCCAAGGGTGGGGTTAGCGCCTCCATCATTTCAGACAGTGCCGGTGCACGCCTGGTCGTCACCAGCACCGAGACAGGCGTAAAAAATGCGATCAAGATCGAATCGCCCGCCATCGCGGCGTTCGCTTACGACCCGGTTGTTTTGACCACACAGCCGGTCACCAAGCTGCAAACGGCGCAGGATGCGAAGCTGGTGCTGGACGGGATTGATCTCGTCAGTTCATCGAATCAGGTCACCGGCGCGATCGAAGGGGTTACGCTGAACCTGACCAAGGCCAAGCCGGGCCAGACGACAACGGTAGGCGTGAACCAGGACAGCTCGGCGCCGGCCACCGCGCTCAAGAATTTCATCAATGCCTACAATGCCCTGAACGCCATGGCCCGCAGCTACACCAAGTATGATGCGGCCTCAAAAGTGAAGGGGGCGTTACAGGGTGAGGTCACGGCGGTAACCGTGGTCAACCAGATGCGCAGCACCATCACCGGGGTGCTCTCGGCGTCGGCGGGCGATTTCACGCGTCTCAACGATATCGGAATCTCGTTGCAGCAGGATGGCTCGCTGAAGCTCGACGAAACCAAACTCGGCACGGCCATATCAACGGCATCCGGCTTTGCCAGTGTCGCCGGAATGTTTGTGTCGAAGGCGACCAATACAGACACGTTTTCAGCGCGAATCAAGGCATTCGTTGACAAGATGCAGGGCACAGACGGGCTCATCC
>CAYSKY010000357.1:0-4199 GCA_964431425.1 uncultured Burkholderiales bacterium | reverse complement strand
CCTCACAGCTGCGACAGCTGAAGTTTACGGTTGAGCGTCGCTCGGACGGCCGGCCGGTGCTGAAGATCAGCAGCACGATTCCGGTCAACGAGCCGTTCCTGGATGTGCTGGTTGAAATGAACTGGCCTGCTGGCCGGCTGTTGCGCGAATATCCCATCTTGCTGGATCCGCCGGGCTTCAACGAAGCGCGTGTGGCGCCGCCGGTTGCGAGCGTCAGTACCGGCCGGCCCGCTGCGACCGCCCCCGACGCGCCGGCTGCGCCGGCAACTTCGACCGTATCGGCGCCTGTTGCACCCATTGCCGCAGCGGGTACACCGTCTGCAAAATCAGAAGCCGGCGCCGACAGCTATGGCCCCGTCAAACGCGGCGATACGCTGAACAAGATTGCCCAGGAACTGAAGTCTGATACGGTTTCACTGGAACAAATGCTCGTCGCGCTGTATCGCGAGAACAAATCGGCCTTCATCGATAACAACATGAACCGCCTGCGCACCGGCCAGATTTTGAAAGTGCCCTCGGCAAGTGAGGCGGCACAGATCGAAATCAAGGAAGCGCGCAACGAAATCAAGGCGCAGGTGACCAACTGGAACGCATATCGCGAACAGGTGGCTGGTGGCGCCGCTTCGGCACCCGCCAAGGCCAGCACGGCAACCAATGAAGCCAGCGGCAAGATTTCGGTGGCCAAGCCGGACGTCCCCACGCCTGCCAAGGGCGGCGGAGACCAACTCAAGATTGCGAAGAGCGATGCTGGCGGTGGCAAGGCCGGTGGTGCCGGTGCGGCCGGCAGCGGCAATGGCGCCCTGGTGACGCAATTGCGGGAAGAAAAGACCGCGGCGGAAAATTCGCTGAAAGAAGCCAACTCGCGCGTGAAGGATCTGGAAAAACAGATCACCGACATGCGCAAGCTCATGGAACTCAAGGGCCTCGCAGGCAAGGACGGCAAACCGGCGCCTGAACCGGCCAAACCAGCCGACACCAAGGTGGCCGCTGCAACGCCGGCCAAGGTTGAGCCGCCAAAGGTGGAGCCACCCAAGGCGGAGCCCGCCAAGGTCGAGCCGCCGAAGGTAGAACCACCCAAGGCCGATGTGAAGCCTGGTGACGCAAAACCAGCAGAGACCAAAGTCGCTGAAGCGCCGAAGCCGGCGCCCAAGCCGGCTGTAAAGGCGCCGCCGCCCGAGCCAAGCTTTCTGGAAGAGTGGGGCCTGATTGCCGGTGGCGGTCTCGCATCTGTACTTGGACTCGGTGGCCTGTTCGCATTCATGTCGCGCCGCAAGAAAAAAGGCGCTACCGGCAACAGCACCAGCATGAGCAAGCAGTCATCGATCATGCCGAGCGACCTCAAGCCCAATACTGTGACGGGCAAGGGCGGCGGCGGTCTGGTGGATACCGGCAACAGCTCGTTCCTCACCGACTTCGACAAGACCGGTCCTGGAAGCATCGATACCGATGAAGTAGATCCGGTTGCCGAAGCCGAGGTGTATATCGCCTACGGTCGCGACGCGCAGGCCGAGGAAATCCTCAAGGAGGCCATGTCCCGCGACAAGAGCCGCCACGAAATCACCGTCAAGCTGCTCGAGATCTATCACGCCCGCAAGAGCGTGCAGGCTTTTGAGACGGTGGCCAAGGAACTCAAGGATACGATTGGCGGCGACAACCCGATGTGGGCCAAGGTGGCCGCCATGGGTGCCTCCATCGATCCGTCGAATGCACTCTACGGCGGCAGCGGCGAAGCCTATGCCACGACGGGCGCGTTCACCGCAGGCGGTAGCGATATCATCGCCGCCGGCAGCGAATCGGCCGAAAAGGCGCCGCCTGATCTCGACTTTGACCTGGGATTCAGTGATTCGCCGGCCACATCTGCATCCGCACCGATCGATATCACCTCGCCCAACAGCGATCAGCCGGCCGCATCCGGCGGTCTGGACTTCGACCTTGATTTGAACGCACCGGCCGCACCAGCTGCGGCGGCGGCACCGGAATCAGCAGGGCTGGATTTTGACCTTGCGCTTGATGTTCCGGATGTCCCGGCGCCCTCACCGGCGCCAGCACCCGCTGCGGAAGCGGGTGGTGGTTTTGACTTTGACCTGTCCAGCCTGTCCCTCGACAGCGCCGATGCCACCATGCCCAAGCCGGCAGCCGCAGCGGACTTCACCAAGACCATCGCCGTGAATATGGGTTCGGCACCGGCCCATGAAAAGACGGCAGCCATGAACCTGGGCGGCCTCAGCCTGGATCTCGACGTCCCGTCTGACGGATCGTCCAGCAGCGAAGGGCCAAGCGCGGTGTCGACGAAGCTGGAACTGGCCAAAGCCTATATTGAAATCGGCGATGCCGATGGCGCCAAGGAAATCCTCAACGAGGTGACCCGCGAGGGCTCGCCCGCCCAGCAGGAAGAAGCAAAGAAGATCCTCGCCGGCATGTAATTTCGGTGGTTTGAAATTGGGGCGCACGGACATCCGTGCGCCCCTTTTGTTTTCATGGGCTATGCTAGTCCTCACGGATTGACGGGACACAGTGTCATGCGCATCGCGTTGGGAATTGAATACAACGGCCGCGCCTACTGCGGTTGGCAGTCACAGCCTTCCGGATGTGCCGTTCAGGACCAGGTCGAGGCGGCGCTTGCGAAATTTTCCGGCACTCCGGACACCCGTGTCGGCATTACCTGTGCCGGGCGCACCGACACGGGCGTCCATGCGCGGGAGCAGGTGGTGCATTTCGATACCGACCTGGCTCGCGAGGATGCAGCCTGGGTACGGGGCACCAATGCCTATCTTCCCGCGGACATTCGGGTTCTGTGGGCGTGCGAGGTTCCTGATACGTTCCATGCCCGTTTCGCCGCGCAAGGCCGCGCCTATCGCTACCTGCTGCTGAATGATCCGGTCGCGCCGGCGTTGCTGGATGGAATGGTCGGCTGGTTCCATGCGCCGCTGGATGTGGCGAAAATGGCCGAGGCGGCAGGGCTGCTGCTGGGCGAACACGATTTTTCCGCGTTTCGCGCCGCCGAATGTCAAGCAAAGTCGCCGGTAAAGAAACTGCGCGAAGCCGCAGTGTTGCGGCGGGGCGGTGTCATTGAATTCGCCTTTAGTGCCGATGCATTCCTGCACCACATGGTGCGCAATGTCGTCGGCGGACTGGTGTATGTCGGCGCCGGACGTCACTCGGTGGACGAATTCGCGGCCATTCTCGCCGGCCGCGACCGGTCCCGAGCGGCGCCTACCTTTGCCCCCGACGGGCTTTACCTTTGGCAAATCGAGTACGATGCCCGCTACACACTTCCGTCCCGTCCGGGGCGCCACCCGTTTTTCGCCTGAACATGCACCGCACGCGTATCAAAATCTGCGGCATCACCCGCGTTGAGGACGCCCTGGCTGCGGCCCGCGCCGGTGCGGATGCCATCGGGCTGGTTTTTTACGCGCCCAGTCCGCGAGTGGTGGACATCGAGGCCGCCGCGGCGATTTGCCGTGCACTGCCGCCGTTTGTGTCGACCGTGGCGCTGTTTGTGAATGAGCAGGCCGGCGTGGTGCGCGACGTTATCGGCCGCGTCAGCCCGTCTCTGCTGCAATTTCATGGTGAGGAGAGCGCCGACTACTGCTCGCAATTCACAATGCCTTACCTGCGCGCGGTACGGGTGGGGGCCGGGATGCGTGCAGCCGATTTGCTAGAATTTGAGACTCGCTTTGCCTCGGCGCGCGCGCTGTTGCTGGATGCGCATGTCGAGGGGATTTTCGGAGGCACCGGCCACACGTTTGAGTGGTCCCTGATACCGGAAGCCATGCGGGGCCGTATTGTGCTCTCCGGCGGTTTGGGGCCGGAAAATGCAGGTGAAGCAGTGCGCAAGGTGCGGCCGTGGGCCGTGGATGTGTCCAGCGGCGTGGAGCTTGCCGGACGCAAGGGCGTGAAAGATCACGCAAAGATCACGCAGTTTATTGAGGCCGTAAAACATGCAGATGTATGACCTTCCCGATGCACGCGGCCACTTCGGTCCCTATGGCGGCGTGTTCGTCGCCGAAACGCTGCAAGCGGCATTGCTCGAGCTTAACCTCGAGTACTCCAAGGCCAAGGCGGACCCTTCTTTTCTGGCCGAGTTTCACCACGACCTCAAGCATTACGTTGGACGGCCGAGCCCGATCTATCACGCCAAACGCCTGTCGGAGCAACTGGGCGGCGCGCAGATCTATCTCAAACGCGAGGACCTGAAC
>CAYSKY010000356.1:0-4246 GCA_964431425.1 uncultured Burkholderiales bacterium | reverse complement strand
TGATTCTCTGGTCCAGAATATCTACGATGAAATCGATAAGTTTCGGCGTCAAAGGCCCACCACTTCGGAGGTATCGCCTCAGCAATCCGGAATGCCTCTCCCAGTAGCACTGCGCGATGAGGTGGTCGACAACTCCGATGGCAACGTCACCACCATACATCTCCGCCAAGGTCGGTCCAAATGACTCCAAGTCATCGTCGGTGAG
Organism: uncultured Burkholderiales bacterium; assembly: GCA_964431425.1. Classification (GTDB taxonomy): domain Bacteria; phylum Pseudomonadota; class Gammaproteobacteria; order Burkholderiales; family Usitatibacteraceae; genus UKL13-2. Next base: position 4,041 of record CAYSKY010000356.1, on the reverse strand, counting down.
CTGCTGTCGGTCCGCCGAGGAAGCAGGTGGCCTCCACTCCTCCCACTTGACCGCCTCTGCACGTTTCGCCTTCGCCCTTGGAGGCTTAACCGCCGCCGTGACCTTCTTCATCTGCCAATCTCCCCCAGCGCCGCGACCATCGCCGTCGCCTTGGTCTGCGTCGTCAGGTGCGAATACCGACGCGTCATGTCCAGCTTGCGCTGACCGAGAACCTCGGCAATCACGTTGAGCGGCACGCCCGCCTGCGCCATGTAGGAGGCACAGCAGTGCCGCAGATCATGAAAGCGAAAGTTCTCGATCTTCGCCCGCTTTATCGCATGAAACCAAGCTGTGTCCAACGACGCCGGCTTCTGGTGCTTGTCCTTAACGGAACCGAACACATAGCGATCCGCATCCCCCGGTCCGAACACCTGCAGCGCCTCGACCACTTGCGGCAGCAGCACTAGCGTGCGCCGGTCGCCGTTCTTGGTGCGGCCGAGATAGGCGAGCTTGTTGGCCAGATCCATATCCGACCACTTGAGCCCCATCAGCTCGCCCCGCCGCGCGCCGGTCAGCATGGCCATGAGCACCAGCGCATAGAAACGTGGGTACTGCGACTTCTTGCACGCCTCAAAGAGCCGAGCGCGCTCCGCGTCGTCCAGGAAGCGCACACGACCATCCGGCTCGGGCATGCGCCGGATCCCGCGGCACGGATGAATCCAGCCACGTGGTGTGAGCCGCTGATCGAGCGCCCACGTGAATAGACTGCCGAGTGCCGAGATGTACTTGTTGATCGTCGCCGGCGACTTCGCACGATGCCGAGACTTGGTCTTAAAAATCTGTTTGCCATCGTGGTCGAGCCCTTTGTAGGCCAACGCCGGCAGCGAGAGCAACTCTGCCCGCGCCGCATGAATGAGGTCCGCGTCGACCTTTTCCAGCGTGAAGTCGCCGATGAGAATCTTCCACGTGTCGAGCCGCTGCCCCATCGACCGATCGCGGCCGGCATAGGCCAGCATGTACTTTTCAACGAGTTCAGTGACGGTCTGCGATTGCGGCCGCTCGGCCAGCGCACGGATGCGCGCCCCAATGCCTATCGCGGCATTCTGCAGCGAGGTACTCATGCGCGGCCCCCTTCCCGCCGCGCGACATCCAGCGCCCCGCCGCTGATTTCACCGGCGAGCCTCTCTGCCTGCTCCAGTACCTCGCACGCTGCGAACACGGACGGGTGCGCTTGGTCCGCCTCGTCGTGGACCATGAGCATTCGCGCCGCGTGCACCATCGCACGCACGGTACTGACCTGCTCGCATGTGTTGTGGCCGAACGATACAAGAGGTGCGCCATCGCCGGCAGGAGGCAGTGCCACCACGCCGGCATCGAGGAAGCGACGCGTGTCCAGGAGCTGCGCACGCGCGGTCTGGACGAGGCCCAGCACGGACTCGGACGCTTCCGCGTCAACACCGTCCTGCAGGCACGCCAAAGCGCCGCCCAATACTGCCAAAGGGGAATCGAGACGACCCAATGCCTGAACGGCGAGGTCGCGAGCCGACTGGCTCAAGAGAACTTCCGTCGCTGGAACAACAGAAGGTTGCTGCGGATGTGCTGGTGCCATTGTCATTCTCCGTAGGTTAAGCCGGAAGAACCGGCGGACTAGCGGAGTCTGGAAAATTGCGCCAACAAATCAGGAATTTGTGGCTCCCCGACCTGGGCTCGAACCAGGGACCTGCGGATTAACAGTCCGTCGCTCTACCGACTGAGCTATCAGGGAAAAGTCGTTTTAACCATCAAACGAGACTGCGATTTTAACCAAAAAACCGTCTCCTGGTCAATCCGGAACGCAGTTTCCACAAATTGCCCCTCCGCAGGCGGCATATACTTGGGCATGGCAACACCTTGCACCAAAACAATATTCTCCGTATTGGCCACAGTTTTAGCCCTGTCGGCCGGACAGGGCGCGATTGCGACCGAGGTCGGCGCTGATGAGCAGGCACGTGCCGCCGAGGGAAAAAAGCTGGTCGCATCCTCGGCATGCGAGAAATGCCATGCCGTCAAGTTGGGAGGCGATGGGTCTGCAATGTATCTGCGGAAAGAGCGAAAAGTTACTTCCAAGTCCAAACTGGTCGCCCAGGTGGCGCGCTGCAGCAGCGAACTCAGTCTGGGTCTTTTTCCGGAAGACGAGGCCGCCATCGCCACCTACCTGAACCTGAACTACTACAAGTTCAAGGACTAGCCCTGGCGCCCTGCCGGTTGGCGCCGATCCTGGTACGTGCTTCGGCAAGCGCCGCGTCAAAATAGGCGCCGTAGAAGTCCGGGATCATCGCGCCTATCAATGGTGACGCCAGTGGTTGCCCGTTGGCACTGAAGAACATGACTACCGGGGCAATGGTCGCGCGATGCTGGCTGGCGAATGCAGCGTGCGTCTTGCGTTCCCCGTTGAAGTCCACCAAGACGGCGTTGCCACGCAATTCGACCTGCCGGATGATCGGAACGGGCGCATCGTTACCCGATTTTTCAAGCGGCAAAAGATGCGATCGTCTCACCACTTCACAATGCGGGCATCCCTCCAGGCTAACCAAGACGATCAGCGGCACTCCTTTGCCCGCCGCCATTTCACCGTCTTTGCGCAGATCCTGCGCGGGGGCGAGAGCTTGCCCGGACGCTACACCGGCGGCGATGCCGAAGGCCAGTGGCGACAGCATCCAGTACCAGCACCGGGGCAGTCTGGATCGGGCTTTCATTTGCGCGCCAGCGATTCTTTTTCCATTAATAGATACGTGCCGTAGGCGTTGATGCGGTTGGCGGCAGCAAATGCAGGCAGACCGGCATATTGTGACCAGTCGGTCTTCGCATAGGCCTCTTCAAAAGGCACGAAATCCTCGACCGCCTTGCCCATCATCGCGCGCAGATACAACAGGTAATCGCGCGTCATGACAAGATCCGCCGCCGGGTTTCTGGACGGCTCACCATGACCGGTAATCATTACCCTGGGCTTCAGCGACAGCAGCCGGCTGAAGGTCTCCAGCCAGCGCCTGCTGTCAGCCTCACCCACGAAAGGGATGCGGCCGGTGAAGAGGATGTCACCGGAAAACACCACCCCGGAATCGCCCACCACCACGATCAGGTCATCCGGTGCGTGTGCGGGGCCCATGTAAATGAGGTCAAACCGTATGCCGCCCAGCGTGAACGAGCCATCCCCATCCAGCAGGCGGTCCGGTGCGACCAGCCGGGTCGTCTCGTCCACCCATGGCCGCAGGTCGCCTTGCCGCTGCTTGAGTCGCGCCGCGCCCTCACCGCTTTCCAGATAAGCGAGCGCGCTTCGATGCGCCCAGACCTGGGCGCCGGCCGTCTTCAGTGCGGGCAGCCCGTAGAAGTGATCAGCGTGGTAATGGGTGATGACGACATACTTGATCGGCAGGTTGGAGACCTTGCGAATGGCGCGGACCATGGCCTCAACCAGCACCGGCGTGCCCAATGCATCAATCACGACCACGCCTTCTTTCGTCACCACAAAGCCCGCATTGGAATTGAATCCGCGATTCTCCTGCGACGCGGCACCGGGCGTTCCGATGAACGCGTAGATGTCCGGCGCCACCAACCGCGCTTCAAGCACCGGCACTTCAGGCGCGGCGGCTCCCGGCATGGGAACGAGCGCGAACTGAAGGGCTGCAGCCGCAGCGACCCACCAGCGTGGCAACTCGCTTGAAATGCGCATCGTCAGGCCATCCCGGCGTTGCCATTCATCCCGACCAATGCCGGCAGGTTCAGTGTCTTGGGGGCGATGGTCTTCTTGTCCCGCAGATAGGCCGCCATCACTTCCCATACCGGCTCACCTGTCGCGCCTTCTGCCACCGGCGCCCAACCCGCCACCTTGTATTTTTTATCGGCTTCAAGCGCCTTGCCTTTCAGGACCATATTGCTGATGCGCCCGCCGATTTTCTGGTTGGGATCACAGGTATAGGAAAGCCCCCCGACGCGGACCATATCGCCACACAGCTGGTAATACGGATCCGGAGTGAACAGGTTGTCCGCAACGTCCTCCAGCATGGTTTTGATCCTCTCGCCACT
>CAYSKY010000355.1:0-4254 GCA_964431425.1 uncultured Burkholderiales bacterium | reverse complement strand
GGCGCTGCGCGCCGCAGGCGACAACTTTGATGAAACCGTGATCACCCAAGTTCGACATCTGAGCCTGGTTGCGAGGCTGCTGCAAAGCCGAAACGATTGGCCGGCATCCATCCCGCTCGGCAACCAAGCCATGGAACTGTTAAATCCAGTATTGGCCAAGTCCAACACGCCGCGTCGCGCGCGTGAGATGCAGGCCGGTAGCTATGCACTCCTTGCCGACGCGTATAGGGAAACGAACCGAAGGGCTGATGCGCTTGCGGCCTCGCAGAATGGCCAACGCATTTCCAAACAGATGGGGGCACTTGAATTGACCGACCCATCGGTGACCATGACTTATCTTTGGGCATGCAGGAATGCGGGCGATGAGCTGACGCGTTCGAGCCGGCTGCCTGAGGCTCGGGCCGAACTTGAGGCCTGTTTGGAACTTTCGGTGAAACTGCTGGCGCTGCGTCCCGGGCATCGGCAAGCGCTCAACAACCGCGCATTTTTGCTGGCGACATTGAACCAGATCGAAACGCAGCAACTGAACATGGCGCGTCAGCTCCCCTATTTGCGCGAAGCGGTCAAGATTCAGCAAGAGATCGTGGCACTTCGAGGGAGCAGTGCACAGGGGCAGGGCTCATTGCGTTTTGCCCATCGGCAGTTGGCAAATGCGTTGCTCTCAATGGGTCGAGACGACGAAGCGCTCGATCATGTGCGGCAGGCGGTGTTTGTCGGCAAGGACGAGCGCCTCACCGGCGGTGCGGCGAGCAGCCTCGCTTACGCGCACCTGGAGTTCGCAGCGGACTGGGCAGAACGCAGCGACATGAAGCAATCCCAAGCCGATATGGCCCAAGCTGAACAATATTTTGCTGTTTCAAGAGCGGCAGGTGCCAGCCAACGGGCTCAATTGGCAGCGCGGCTCTCCGTGAATCGCACGCGTGCCAGCATCGCGCTATACACAGGTGGCGATCTCATCTCAGCGCAACGAAACATCGAACAGAGCATCGTCGATGCGAAGGCCTTTTTCAAGGACGACAAGTCAGCGCCCTTGGGCGCCATTGGAGGGCTTCACCATCTGGCGGCGAGGCTTTTGCTGGCACAGGGTCGCTATGCCGGGGCTGAGACGCAAGTGCGGGAAGCGTTGCGCTACAGCGAGTCCGCAGCCGAACCGACGCTCACCCAACAGTTTTTTACGCATGAACTAGGCGTGACATTGGCGCTGGCGCTGGCACGGCAAGGCAAGCTTGAGGAAGCCAACCAACTGTTGGTGCCGGTACGCGCCTACTACCGCCTGCCACAGGTGATGAATAGCGACGACGAGACAGTCAAGGGATACCACGCGCGCGTGTTGTTGGCCGACGCGCTGGCGAACCCTGCGCAGCGTGCAACGCTGTTGGCAGATGCAATGAACAGCATCAACTCTGCGCTACCAACGATCAAGAGACTGAAATGGGTTGACCATACTCGTGAGGAGATTGCGCGGGAGATGGCGAAGCCATAACGAAACTCTAGCACTGGCGCGCCTTTCCAGCCGAAATGCCGCCAGAAGCCGCGCCAGTGCGTGAGTTTGGCCATTTTTTCGAGGGCAACCAGCCGGCGTCCGGCTGCTATACTTGTATAGCAAACCAAACTTCAAGGAGCAAAACCATGCTCGCCATCCGCCTGCCTGAATCGATCGAAGAACGCCTCAACGCGCTGGCCGAAGAAACCGGCCGCACCAAGACCGCACTGGCCCGCGAGGCCATCGCCGAGTACATCGACGATCTTGAGGACTACTACCTCGCCGAGGCGCGCGCGCGCAAGAACCGCAAGACCATTCCGCTGGAAGACGTGGAGCGGACGCTTGGCCTTTGAAATTGAATTCGACCCGGAGGCGGTCAAGGACCTGAAGAAACTCGACCGGCCAGTTCAGCAGCGACTGCTCGGCTTCCTGAAGGAGCGCGTGGCACCGCTGGAAAATCCGCGCGAACTGGGCGAGGCACTGGCCGGCGCCAAGCTGGGCAACTATTGGAAGTACCGCGTCGGTGACTGGCGCATCATCTGCGACATCCAGGACAAACGCATTGTGGTGCGGGTCCTGCGGGTCGGTAACCGGAAAGAGATTTACCGCTAATGTCGACCCAGGCCATATTCCTCTCCTATGCGTCCCAAGACGCCGACGCCGCGCGGCGCGTCTGCGACGCCCTGCGCGCGGCCGGACTGGAGGTGTGGTTTGATCAATCCGAATTGCGCGGGGGCGATGCCTGGGATGCGTCGATTCGCAAGAACATCAAGGAATGCACGCTGTTCGTACCGATCATCTCGGCCAATACCGACTCGCGCCCGGAAGGCTATTTCCGGCTGGAATGGAAGCTGGCGGTGGATCGTTCGCACCTGATGGCAGACAACCTCCCGTTCTTGATGCCGGTGATCCTTGGCGACGTGCAGGAGGCCAGTGCGCTTGTGCCGGAGAGGTTCCACGAGCGGCAGTGGACGCGTGTGAGCGATGAGCCGGCGACGCTCGCCTTTGCGTCGCGAGTCGTGCGGGTTCTGGGAAGCGGCCAGAGCCAGGTTGAAAACCGCGCGCCGGTGGCGCGCCCGATCCTTGCCGACCCAGCAACTCCAGTCCGCAAGCAAGTCGCGCGACCTCGCCGCGCCGCATGGATGGCCGCCGGTTTAATTGGCTTCGTGGCGATGGCCATTTATGGTGCGATGACTTTCCAGCGCGCCAGCACAGACGCCATCGGCTCGATCGCCGTGTTGCCATTCCAGACCAAAAGCGCGGATGCCGACACCGATTACCTTGCCGATGGCCTGGCAGAAACATTGATCTACCAGCTCTCGCAAGTTCCAAAGCTTAAAGTCAGCCCCGGGAGTTCAGTGTTTCGCTACAAGGGCAAAGACGTCGATCCCCTCAAGGCGGGGGCTGAACTGGGCGTGGTCGCGGTGATGACGGGGCGCCTTGTACAGCGTGGTGAAAGCCTGTCGATCAGCGTGGAGCTGGTGGATGTGCGCAACAGCAAATCGCTTTGGGGGGAGAAGTACGAACGCAAGATGGCCGACCTGCTTGCGACCCAGCGCGACATTGCCCTGGAAATTGCGCGCAAGTTGCAGCTGAACCTTTCCGGGGAGTCCACGCAGCGCTTGAGCAAGGGCTTCACCGACAACAACGAGGCGTATCAGCTTTACCTCAAGGGCCAGTACCTTTACTCAAAGCGCGGTGGTGACAATTTGGCTCGCGCGATTGAGCTCTTTCAGCAGGCAGTGAAGTTGGACGCCAACTTCGCGATGGCCTATGTCGCGCTGGCAAACACGTATTCGATCGCTGCCTTTAACGGAAACCAGCGTCCGAAGGATGTGCTGCCACTGGCACGCGCAGCGGCCGAGCGCGCATCCGCAATCGACCCTGCAAGGGCGGAGGCGCACGCGGCGATGGCATCGGTCTCGGCGATGGACTGGCGCTGGGAGGACGCGCGTCAAGGGTTTACAAAGTCAATCGCGTTGAACCCCGATGTCGCCGAGGCCCGCTTTCGGTACGCGCTCCTTTACTTGTTGCCGATGGGGCGACATGACGAGGCGACCACGGAATTCCGTCGGGCAGTTGCGCTGGAGCCGCAGGCGACCATCTATGCTGCGGTACTCACGCGCAGTTTCTTGGAGGGAGGGAGAACGCAACTCGCGTTGGAAAACGCGAAGAAGGTTTACGCGTTCGATCCCGACTATCCATCCAGCCTCAACTGGCTCGTGCTGATGCACGCTGTGAGCGGCAATTACGCCGACGCACTGGCGCTCATCAGCAAGGAACGTGGCCGAACGGGAGGGCGTGATTACAACCTGTTCGCGGGGTGGGCCAATGCCAAACTTGGCAAGCTCGCCGAAGCCAAGCAGGAGCTGGCGTGGCTGAAAGAAAACCGGGGAACGGCCAGTGAGTACAGTGTGGGCCTGCTCGAGGAGGCTATCGGGAATCGGGAAGAGGCATTTGCCGCGCTGGAGCGCGCATTCGAAGCGCGGGAGATGCGGCTGGCGTACATGAAAGCGGATCCGTTCGCGATTCCGTTTCGCAGTGACCCTCGCTTTGCGAGCCTTGTGAAGCGGATGGGGCTGGCACCATGACTGCAAGCCAGGCCATCTTCCTCTCCTACGCCTCGCAGGACGCCGACGCCGCGCGCCGCATCTGCGAAGCTTTGCGCGCGGTGGGGCTGGAAGTTTGGTTCGATCAGAGTGAGCTGCGCGGTGGTGATGCCTGGGACGCGTCGATTCGCAAGAACATCAAGGAATGCACGCTGTTTGTGC
>CAYSKY010000354.1:0-4257 GCA_964431425.1 uncultured Burkholderiales bacterium | reverse complement strand
GCGGTGGGGTGTTGATACAGTCGGAGGCCGGAGACAATTACCCGCCGCTCAGGCTTACGACTCCGAAACTGACCATTTACCCCGACAAGAACATCGCGCGCTCGATTGATGGCGCGGTTCTAACCAGTCCAACAGGGCGACTGACAGCGGTCAAGTTTGAACTGAACAGCGTCACGCGCACCATTGTTTTCGAACGCGTGAACGCCACCCACCAACACACCAGGTGACACATCAATGCCACGCAGCAAAATTTCAACTTGCAGCCGGCCACTTGGCCCCGTACTGATCATTTCGGCGCTCGTACTAGTCCCCTTAACTTGCATTGCGGAACAGGCGGATCGCAACAAACCCACCAATATCGAGGCTGATGTCGCGACGGTCGACCAGAACAACCGGGTCAAGACCCTGGAAGGCAACGTCATACTTTCGCAGGGCACCATGCGCCTGACCGCGCAAAAAATGGTGGTGAAGGAGGATGAAGAGGGCTACATCCGCGCGGAGATTTTCGGCGGCAACGCGGCGCAGGTGGCGTTCCGCCAGAAGCGCGAGGGCTCCGAGGAATTCATGGAAGGTTTTGCGGACCGCGCAGAATTCGATGATCGGGCCGATACGCTAAAACTGTTTTCCCGCGCGCGGCTGAAAAACGGTGCAGACGAATTGAAAGGCGAATACATCTACTACAACTCCGCCACCGAGGTCGTACAGGCCCGCAATTCAATCCCTGGTACCAAGCCGGCCACAGAGGTGCCAACCACGCCCGGCCGGGTGAATATCACAATCCAGCCCCGAGCTGCCGGTGAAAAGTTACCGCCTCCCTCCGCTCGTGACAGTAAAACCAAATAATTCCGAGTTGATGAGCGAAAACGCGACCGCGACAAGCCCGGACCAGTCGCCGGCCGGCCAGCGGAGTGTGCTGCTGGCCACCGGGCTGAAGAAGGCCTACCGCAAGCGGGTAGTGGTCAGCGACGTTTCGCTGACGGTGGAAAGCGGCGAGGTTGTCGGATTGCTGGGTCCCAATGGCGCCGGCAAAACCACCTGCTTTTACATGATCGTCGGATTGGTTCCGCTGGACGGCGGAAAGATAACGCTCGATGGCGCCGATATTTCGGCCGCGCCGATCTACCGGCGCGCCCGCATGGGCCTCGCATACCTGCCCCAGGAAGCCTCGATCTTCCGAAAGCTGACCGTTGCCGAAAATATCCGGGCCATACTGGAATTGCGCGGCCTCGACGATGATGCGATCAACGGGAAATGCGACAGCCTGCTCGACGAATTGCACATCGCCCATCTTCGCAACAGCCCCGCCATCAGCCTTTCGGGTGGAGAGCGTCGACGGGTTGAAATTGCCCGCGCCCTCGCGGTCGAGCCCCGGTTTGTCCTGTTGGACGAGCCCTTCGCGGGCGTCGATCCTATCGCTGTGATCGACATTCAGGAAATCATCAAATTTCTGAAAAATCGTGGCATCGGAGTGCTCATCACCGACCATAATGTACGGGAAACGCTGGGGATCTGTGACCACGCGTACATCATCAATCAGGGGTCGGTTCTGGCCTTCGGTAGGCCGGATGAAATCATCTATAATGAAACGGTCAGAAAAGTTTACCTGGGAGAAAACTTCCGCCTCTGAAAATCACCGGCGGTGATGCATCTCCAGTATGAAACAAAGCCTCCAGCTCAAGCTATCCCAGCACCTCACGCTGACGCCGCAGCTGCAGCAGTCGATCAAGTTGTTGCAGCTGTCCACTGTCGAGCTGAATCAGGAGTTGGAACGCTACCTGCTGGACAATCCGTTGCTGGAACGGGAAGACATCCCCGGCGACGCGCAGGCCAGCCCGCCATCCCCCCTGAATCCGGGCGAGTACACCGAATCCCCCAAGGAAAACGCCACGGAGCCCGAGAGCGCGTCTGCCGAGGTATTCGGCGACAGCGACGGATTTGAGGATGGCCAGTCCTTCAACAGCTCCACCCGGCGTAACGGGGAGGATGACGAAGAAGGCGAGTATTCACAGATTCCCGCCGCCGAACCGAGTCTGCAGGATCATCTCATCCAGCAACTGACGCTGATGCCGTTGCCGGAAACCGACCGGCGGCTGGCAATGGTATTGATCGCCCATCTGGACGACGACGGTTACCTGACACAGGAGCTGGACGATCTTCTGCCCATGGTCCGTGAGTTTCTTGAAATTGAACCGGAAGAACTGGTCATTGCACTGAAGCACGTGCAACACCTTGACCCGACCGGTGTCGGTGCCCGCAGCCTGGGCGAGTGCCTTGACCTGCAATTGCAGGCCCTTCCACCGAATACGCCGCAACTTTCGCGCGCCCGCCAACTAGTGCAAAACCACCTGGATGTGCTCGCTGCAAGGGACTTCGTACGCCTCAAGAAGCTGCTGCGTTGCGATGAGGCTGAATTGAAGCAGGTTCGCGAGCTTGTGGTGTCACTCGACCCCAAGCCGGGCCGCAGGTTCAGCGGTGGCGATGTGCGCTATGTGATCCCCGACGTCATCGTCAAGAAATCCGGCGGCAAATGGCTGGCGCAATTGAACCGCGAAGCCATGCCAAGATTGCGCGTCAACAAGCTGTACGCCGACCTCCTCCAGAAAAGTCGCGACGCCGATGGCAAGAATCTCTCCGGCCAGTTGCAGGAGGCACGATGGCTGATCAAGAACGTTCAACAGCGTTTTGACACCATTCTGCGTGTCACGCAGGCGATCGTCGAACAGCAGCGGCATTTCTTCGACCACGGTGAAGTTGCCATGCGCCCGCTGGTGCTGCGCGAGATCGCGGACCAAGTGGGTTTACATGAGTCAACAATATCGCGCGTTACCACGCAAAAGTACATGCTGACCCCGCGTGGAATCTTTGAACTCAAGTACTTTTTCGGCTCAAGCGTTTCTACCGATTCCGGGGGGGCCTGCTCCTCGACAGCCATTCGAGCCCTAATCAAACAGCTGGTACAGGCCGAAGATACTAAAAAGCCCCTTTCCGATCACCGAATTTCCGACATCCTTGCCGAACAAGGCATCGTGGTGGCGCGCCGGACCGTGGCAAAGTACCGTGAGGCCATGCAGATCCAGTCGGCGAGCCAGCGAAAATCCTTTTGACATCCCTGAAAATGCCCCCAAATATACAAAACCGGAACAAAGTGTTGGTGTTGAGCAGTCCCATCGCATTACGTGCGTCTGATACGCGCGCCAGGAAAGGAGCTTGAAAATGAACCTGAACATGACCGGCCATCACATCGAAATCACGCCATCCATGCGCGACTACGTTTCTACCAAGATGTCACGCATCAACCGTCACTTCGATCATGTGATCGACGTCAGCATGATTCTCAGCGTCGAAAAACTGAGGCAGAAAATCGAGGCCAACGTCCACCTTTCCGGCAAGGATATTTTCGTCGAATGCGAAGACGCGGACATGTACGCAGCCATCGACCTGCTGGTGGATAAACTTGACCGGCAGATCATCAAGCACAAAGAAAAGGTCAAGAACAAGCACGATATCGAAGCGCTCAAGCGCATTCCCTCCGCCTGACCATCTGCGCCAGGCCTGCAGCCAAGGCGGCCCGCAAACCCAGTTTTGCGGGCCGCCCACATAGGCAACCCGACAACCGCTAATCAACGCCCCTTTCGAGCCTCCAGCGGCGACAAGAAACACATCAGCAAATCACTTAGCGTGTCCCACGTCGTATTGGACATGGAGGTGACCAGCAAGAAACGACTGTTCGAGCAGATCGGACTGTTGTTTGAAAACGAAGACCGGATAGCCCGCGCCAGTGTTTTCGACGCCTTGTTCGCGCGTGAAAAGCTCGGCTCCACCGGGCTGGGGCTGGGCGTGGCCATCCCACATGGCCGGATTCGCAATTTGCGCGACACGGTCGCTGTCTTCGTCAGGTCGCGGGAAGGAATACCGTTTGATTCGCCCGACGACCAGCCCGTACGTCTGGTCTATGCCATGTTGGTTCCCGAGCACGCGACCGAGCAGCACCTGATCATGTTGTCCGAACTGGCGCAGATGTTCAGTGACGAAACGCTGCGCGAAGCGCTGCTCGGAGAGGGTGACTCCGCCGTTGTTCACCGTTTGCTGACCGAATGGTCACCGTATGCCCCGGCTGAGCGTACAGCAGCTATTTGAAGACCGGCGCGAGAAACTGCAACTGACCTGGATCGCCGGGCAGGGTGGGGCTTCGCGCCAACTGACACACGATGCCCTGAACCGACCAGGCGTCGGACTGGTGGGCCACCTTAACCTGGT
>CAYSKY010000353.1:0-4263 GCA_964431425.1 uncultured Burkholderiales bacterium | reverse complement strand
TCCTCGAGTTCTATACGCGTGAAGAACAAAAGATCAGCGGCACGCAACGCATCGTGGAACGGTTCAGCGTGTTTATCGGCCGACCGGTATTCATGGGCGTCATCCTGGTCTTCGTCGCGGCATGGATAGGCGTCAACGTCGTCCTGCAGGCGACCGGCATCGGCGAGTTTGATTCACCGCCCTACATCTGGCTGCAGGGGATCGTCAGCCTGGGTGCATTGCTAGCCACCAACGTCGTGCTTACAACGCAAAACCGCCTTGCCCGACTCGAGGAACGGCGTGCACATCTCGATCTGAAGGTGACCTTGCTGACCGAGCAGAAGGCAGCCAAGTTGATCGACATGCTGGAGGAACTGCGCCGTGATTTGCCCGATGTCAAAGACCGGGACGATCCTGCGGCGGCTGCCTTGAGGCAATCGATGAACCCGGATGGGGTGTTGGCTGCGCTTGATGAGCAACCCGTCACCGTTCAGCCGGCCAAGGTGGCGGAAAAGGCAAAAGACAAAACGGCAGGCGAGTGAACCAGTCAGGCGGCAAGCGGCACACCGGCGCCGGATACATTCGTCAGGAATCGACTTTGCACGAAAAGATGAAACTCAAGCACCAGCGCGGCTTGCAGGGCAAAAGTGGCTGGAAAGGCGCGCCAAATGGCGATCTGCGTCTCAAGGTGCCGGAAGATTGCTCTGCCGTGGTGGACCGGCGGCATCAGACGAGGCGATCAATGGCCGCTTCCGGGGTGGTTTTGCGCACAGACGAGGTCGGCGTCCAGTCGGCAACATGAGCGCTCGAACACCACACCCTGGAGAATCAAATGGAAGAAGCAAAAATTGCCGGTGTACTGAATGACCTGGTCGAAACGTCGCGCGACGGTGCCGCCGGCTTTCAAACCTGTGCCGATGGCGCGAAAGACCCGATGCTCAAGGCCTATTTTGTGAGCCGCACGCAGGATTGCAATGAGGCGGTCCGCGCGCTGAACGTCGAAGTGTTGCATCACGGCGGCAAGCCTGCCGAACACGGCAGCGCCGGGGGCCTGTTACGTCGCGCGTGGATCAATATCAAGACGGCCGTCGCCAGCAACGACGATCTTGCCGTGCTCGAAGAATGTGAACGTGCGGAAGACGCGGCGCTGGCGTCCTATCGCAAAGCCCTGCTGGAAGACCTGCCGGCCCACGTCAAGGTGCTGGTGGAAAAACAGTGTGAAGGCGCCGAGGCAAACCACGATCGCGTGAGCGCGTTGCGCGATGAACGCCGGCAAATGGCGACTGCCACGAAATAGGCAGGGCGCCACGCGGGCCGGTGCCGGGAGGTCAGTCTAAAGTCACTGGCCTCCCGGCTGCCGGCGCCGGCGACTGGAGTACGAGTCGTCAGCCGCCAGTTCTTGCCTTGCCGCCCTTCAACAGGCCTCGCGATTTCGAGTCGGCGTCCGGTCTTGCAACATAGCAACGCTACATTGAAAGACCTGACGCCGGCTTGTGGCCTGTCCCCTATTGTTCACTCACACCGATCTACGCGCCGCGAGGAATTTGTAGACCAACGCCCCCACCACGAAAACCAGCCCGTAAAGTTGGTACCTGCCGCCCAAAGGAAGAAGAGAAGCCATCCAGAGCGGGACGTAAATCATGCCGATACCGGCGGCGAGCACGAGGACGGCGCCGAGAAAGTGTGCAAACACCGGCCCGGATTTGCCGTCTGCATCGCCAACTGCAAAATGGCCCAATCCAAAGGCGATATGGGTAACCGGTCCAAACAGGAATCCTGTAAGAAAAGCAATGGTGCATAACGTGAGCGTGGCTTCCATAAGTCCGCTTCCCAGGTGTCCGTGATCAGAAGCGCCCCGCACGCGCCAACGATGTCCGTGCACTCACGTCGACTTCACCCACCCACAAACAACCGACAAGCCTCATTGCTGATTCCCGACGACCAGATGCCCAACTGCGCCTTCGGCCCCAGTTCTTCCAGCAACTTCCGCGTCGTATCACGGTCGCGCGCACGGCAGGCAAAGGTGGCATAGAGATTCTTGTTCCACACATCCGGAAAACGCGTCGTCATGTCTTCAAATGACTTCTTCATCTCCGGCCATGTGGCTTTGGTGGTCGAAAACACCTCGCCGTCCGCCTTGCGCGATACATCGACATACAACCACGCATACAGGCTGGCCCCTTCGGTGGCTGCGGTGGCCGTGGTGCTCGCGCGAATGAAATCATCCACCTGCTTGAAATTGCCGCCCCATTGCGGCAACAGGTAATTCACCCGCGTGAAGTAAAGCGTCTGGTAGCCGGGGAATGTTGCCGCCCCCTGGTTGAATCGCCGATCCAGTTCTGCCGCGGGCTGGCCCGAACTGCCTGCCACGATCAGCGCCACCCAATGCCAGATCGGGGAGATGGAGGCGCCATCAGGATTGGCGTCGAGCGCTTCCTGCGACCGTTTCAGGCGTTCACGAAACAGTTGCATTCCCTCTGCGGCCACCCGGCCCCCCGACTGGCCGCCGCGCGCATTCCACGCCTGCCGCTGCCACATGGCCGCTTCCGCCAGCGGGCGCAGTTTTGATTCGGGCGCCTTCTCTTTCCATTCCCGCACCAGCCGCTCGCTTCGCGCGAGGTCACGCGAACCGAACCACGCATCGAACGCCCATTGAAAGGACTCAACCATCCAGGTGCCGTCGGTGGCGCGCGATTTGCGCTTAAGGAAGTCGTCGTGCATCGCCTCCAGCTTCGCCCAGTCACCGGTCTCCATGGACATCTGGATTTGCATGCTGGCCTGGTTCAACGAATCCCGGGTGTAAACAAATGGCCGAGCCAGTTCGGGCTTGCGACGGATTTCGGGCATCGGGTCTTGCGGGTTCCACCACTGCGCATGACCCGGAAACGAGACAGCAAGCAGCAAAATCGCCGAAAAGATTGTCCCTGTTGTTCGAAAGCTGCCCGTGATCATGACCTTGCGTCCGTTGTGGGATTGTTGACGCCCGAATTCTCCCATACCCCTCCGCCCCTTTGATATGCATCAAAAGCCGCCCACCCCTCGCGCGTAGCATTCCTTACATCGCAAAGCACACTCGTTTTGCCGGTTCATAAGACTCGCGGAGGCAGGTGACGATGTTCCAGGTACGCATACATGGCCGGGGCGGCCAAGGCGTGGTGTCAGCCGCCGAGATGCTGTCGATGGCGGCGTTCGACGAAGGACGACACGCACAGGCATTTCCCAGTTTCGGTTCCGAGCGCATGGGTGCGCCGGTGATGGCCTTCTGCCGGATGGACACCAAAGAAATACGGCTGCGCGAGCCGGTGATGCAGCCCGACGCGCTGATCATCCAGGACCCGACGCTGTTACATCAGGTGGACCTGTTCAGTGGCCTTGCGCCCAAGGGCTTCATCCTCATCAATTCCACGCGCAGCTTTGAAGAGCTGGGCATCAGCGATTTTGTGGCGAACTTCCCGCCGGGCCATGTGCGCACGGTGGCCGCCACGGAACTGGCCCTGAAATTTGTCGGCCGGCCGCTACCGAATGCGGCGCTGCTGGGCGGCTTTGCGGCCATCACCGGCCAGCTGACGTTCGACGCCGTGGCCAAGGCCATTCACGAAAAATTCCCGGGCAAGGTGGGCGAGAACAACGTCGCCGCGGCACTGGCCGCATTCCAGCTTGCCAGTATCGTCGCCGCCGGTGATTCCACGAAGGAAACCGCACATGCTTAAACAGACAGAAGGCTCCCACGCCGTCGCCGAGGCCATTGCACTGTGCCGGCCCGAGGTGATCTGCGCCTACCCCATCACACCGCAAACCCATATCGTGGAAGGACTGGGCGAGATGGTGAAGGACGGCACGCTCAAGGATTGCGAGTTCATCAACGTTGAATCCGAATTCGCGGCGCTGTCGGTCGCGATCGGCTCCTCCGCGGCCGGGGCGCGCAGCTACACCGCCACCGCCAGCCAGGGCATTTTGTTCATGGCCGAGGCGGTTTACAACGCCGCCGGGCTTGGACTGCCAATCGTCATGACCATCGGCAACCGCGCCATCGGCGCGCCGATCAACATCTGGAACGACCACTCGGACAGCATGTCCATGCGCGACGCCGGCTGGATCCAGCTGTACGCCGAGACCAACCAGGAAGCGGTGGACCTTCACATCCAGGCTTTCCGGCTGGCCGAAGAGCTGTCCTGCCCGGTGATGGTATGTGTGGACGGCTTCATTCTCACCCACGCGTATGAACGCATCGACATCCCGACGCAGCAGCAGGTGGATGCCTACCTGCCCAAATTCGAGCCGGTG
>CAYSKY010000352.1:2751-4269 GCA_964431425.1 uncultured Burkholderiales bacterium | reverse complement strand
CCGCTTCGATGTCGCGCGGTACGGCGAGATCAACCATGCAAATCGGGCGGTGGCGTCGCAGCTTGAGCGCGCGCTCCACCATGCCCTTGCCGATGATGGGCAGGGTGGAGGCAGTGGAGCTGATGATGACGTCGAATTCGTGGATGCGTTCGGGCAGCTGTTGCAGGGTAATGGCAGAGGCACCGAAGCGCGCCGCCAGTTCCTTGCCGCGTTCCAGCGTGCGGTTGGCGACCACGATGGCTTTGGGCGACTGCCCAGCGAAGTGGGCTGCGGCCAGTTCGATCATTTCGCCCACGCCGATCAACAGCAGGCGGGTGTCGGAAAGATCGCCAAACAACTGCTGGGCCAGCTTCATGGAAGCCGCCGCCATGCTGACCGAGGTCGCGCCGATTTCGGTATCGGTGCGCACCTGCTTGGCGACTTTGAAGGTGTCCTGAAACAGGCGATCCAGGGGGCCGTGCAGCATGCCGGCTTCACCGGCCACTTTCACGGCCAGCTTCACCTGGCCGAGGATCTGCGGCTCGCCCAGTACCATCGAGTCCAGGCCGCTGGCGACGCGAAAGGCATGGCGTGCGACATCGCCCTCGGTGAAGTGGTACAGGTGCGGGATCAGGTCCAGGCCTTCGCTTTCGGCCTGTTTGGCGAGCCATTGGCTGGTGCGCTCGGCAGTCGCCGGGTCGCTGGCGCGCAGGTAAATTTCGGTGCGGTTGCAGGTCGACACCAACGCGATTTCCTCGGCGCCCGTGTGATCCTTGAGTGACTCCAGCGCCGGCCTCTGGGACTACAGCGGGAATGCCACGCGTTCGCGCACATCAAGTGGCGCAGTGCGGTGATTTAATCCAATGGCGAAAAGCGGCATTTCGGGCGGGCTTGTGGCCTTGGGTGTCAGGCCATCGTGTCAGGTGCGGGCGATTATAGCAGCGGCCCCCCTGATGACCTGATGACGGTCAAATCTAGAGGTCGTCCATCCGCCCGAGAACCGAGTGGGCCTGCACGCGCAGTGCCGCTCTTTCGTCCGCAGACAGCCTGGCAATGTTCTTGGCCATCAGGGCGGTTCGCGGGTTGGCAGCGAGTACTTGCTCGTGTTTATCGAGGAAATGCCAATAGAGGGTGGTGGTGGGGCAGGCGTGCGGCCCGGTTTTCTGGTCGGGACGGTACCGGCAGCCTTTGCAGTAGTTGGACATGCGGTTGATGTACTGGCCGCTGGCAATGTAGGGCTTCGAGGTGAAGCGGCCGCCGTTGGCATGGAGAGCCATGCCGGCCACGTTGGGCAATTCCACCCACTCCACCGCATCCACATAGACGGCGAGGTACCAGTCCTCAATCTCCTGCGGCTTGATTTCGGCCATCAAGCCCCAGATGCCGGTGACCATCAGGCGCTGGATGTGGTGCGCGTAGCCGGTTGCCAGCGTCTGGCCGATGACCTCGCGCATGCAGTTCATGCCGGTGTCGCCGGTCCAGAACCATGCGGGCAGCGGGCGGTTGTGACCATAGTGATTGGCCTCGCGCATCGCGGGC
>CAYSKY010000352.1:0-2741 GCA_964431425.1 uncultured Burkholderiales bacterium | reverse complement strand
ATGAATTCCCGCCAGCCCAGGATCTGCCGGACAAAGCCTTCCACGGCCTCGATGGGGGCCTTGCCCGCATAGAGTGCCTCCACCGCAGCGTCGATGACTTCGCGTGGATGGAGCAGCTTGACGTTGAGCAGGGGCGACAGCAGGCTGTGGAACAGGAACGGTTGGCCAGCCCACATGGCGTCCTGGTAGGCACCGAATTGCGGCAGGCACCCGTCGATAAAGGCCCGCATTGCGCCCAGGGCATCTTCACGCGTGACCGGCCATTTGAAATTCTCCAGCGAGCCGGGGTGCCCCTCAAAATACCGGCCGACGTCGCCCATTACCTCTTTCGTGATGTCATCAGGCGGCACGCCGTCGCGTTTCGGCAGAGGCGGGGGTCCGTCTTTGCCGAAGCTGCCGCGGTTTTCCGTGTCGAAGTTCCAGCGCCCGGCAACCGGCTGGTCACCCTCCATGAGGATCTCGTGTCGCTTGCGCATCATTCGATAAAAGAACTCCATGCGCAGTTGCTTGTAGCCGCCCGCCCAGTCGGCGAAAGCGCTGCGGGAGATCAGAAAATGCGGGTCCTCAAATATCTCCAGCGCGACGGATGTCTGCCGGCATGCCGCCTCGATCTCGTTGCCAACGCCCCATTCGCCCGCCTCCACCATCCTGACCTGTGCAGGATGATGGCGGCTGAGGGCGGCTGCCAGCGCCTCCCGCAGTGAATGGTGGTCATGTGACCCGATGCGCTGGTAATCGACATGAATGCCGGAATAAGACAGCCGGCGGGCGAAGTGGCGCATCGCAGACAGGAAAAACGCCGTTCGCGGCTTGCTGGACCAGACCTTGGTGGATTCACTGGACACCTCGGCCATGAACGCCACATCCTGTTGCGGGTCAAAGGCTTGCAGTACCGGACTGGTTTCATCCAGTTGATCGCCCAGGATGATCACAAGATGGCGGACGGCCCGGCTCATGCAGCCTCTCCCGGGGGATGGCGGCGGGCCACCGCCCGGCACCGGTCCGAACAATATTTCACCTCCGCCCAGTTTTTTGCCCATGCCAGGCGCCAGGTCATGGGCCTGCCGCACTGCAGACAGGGCTTCTGCGGCAGGAAGGATTTGTTACCCTTGTGCTTTGCTCGCGCCGATTCCGACACCTGAACCACTCCCACAAAGGAAATTTAATGAAAAACCGATTGATCGCCCTGGCATTTGCCGTTGCCACTGCCGGCGCCACGACGTCCGCCCTTGCAGCTGACACCTGCCCGGCACTGCTCAACTACAAGTTCAATACCCTGCAGGGCAAACCCGCCGATCTCTGCCAATATCGCGGCAAAGCGGTGTTGGTGGTGAACACCGCCAGTTATTGCGGCTACACCAAGCAATACGAGGGTCTGCAAGCGATATACGACAAGTACAAGGATCGCGGCCTGGTCGTGGTGGGGTTCCCCGCCAACAACTTCGGCAAACAGGAGCCGGGCAGCAATGCCGAAGTCGCCGACTTCTGTGAGCGTACCTACAAGGTGAAGTTTCCCATGATCGAGAAGACTGACGTGGTGGGTACCGGTACAAACCCTTTGCACGAGGCGCTGTTCAAGGCGACCGGAGATCGGCCGAAGTGGAATTTCCACAAATTCCTGATTGCACCGGATGGCCAGACCGTGAAGAGCTTCCCGAGCAACGTGGCACCGGAGTCGGCTGTCCTGGTCAGCCAGATTGAGGCCGTGTTGGCGACAAAATAATTGATTCTTTACAAAGCTTTAGCGTAGGAGCATGATGTAGTTTCTCGAAATGCATCCGCTTTCCGCCCACTGACCCTTTATGGCCGCCGCCGCTACCATTTTCAGCCCGCTCAGTCGTGCCCTTGTTCAGCAGGGCAAGCTGGTGCAGGGCGACGCCAACGCGCTGCAGGCGGAGGCCACCCGGGCTGGCATCTCTTTCATTGAGCAGCTGACGGCATCGAAGAAGATATCGTCCCGGGAAGTGGCACTGTTTGCCTCGCAAACGTTTGGCGTACCGATGTTGGATTTGAGCGCCGTGGACGCAGACCAACTGCCGACGACGCTTCTTGACAGCAAGTTGGTGGCTTCCAAGCGGGTCATCCCTCTTCAAAAACGGGGTAACCGGCTGTTCCTGGCCATGTCCGACCCGACCAGCGAGCAGTTCCTTTCCGAGCTTAAGTTTGCAACCGGATCGACCGTCGAGCCGGTGGTGGTCGAGGAAGACAAGTTGTCGGTATTGATCAAGCGCTTTGGCGAATCTTCCGCCAAGGCGCTGGACCAGATGATCGGCGACGACACCGCCCTCGAGAATATCGACCTGGGGGATGGCGAGGACACGCAGGCCGACAGCGGCGCGGCGCCCGAGGAAATCGACGACGCACCGGTGGTCAAGTACGTACAGAAGGTGCTGATTGATGCAATCAACGGGGGCGCCTCCGACATCCACTTCGAACCCTACGAAAAGTACTACCGTATCCGCTACCGCACCGACGGCATTCTGTATGACGTGGCGCAGCCGCCGCTGGCCATCAAGGAAAAGATCGCGTCGCGCATCAAGGTGATCTCCAAGCTGGATATTTCGGAAAAGCGCGTTCCGCAGGACGGGCGCATGAAGCTGAAGCTGTCCGCCACCCGTGCCATCGACTTCCGCGTGTCGACGCTCCCGACATTGTTTGGCGAAAAAATTTGTATGCGTATCCTGGATCCGTCGAGCGCCACGCTTGGGATCGAGGCGCTGGGCTACGAGCCGGAGCAGAAG
>CAYSKY010000351.1:0-4271 GCA_964431425.1 uncultured Burkholderiales bacterium | reverse complement strand
GCAGGAACCACAGCAGTTCGTGGATGATCGAGCGCAGATGCAGCTTCTTGGTGGTGAGCAACGGGAAACCGGCGGCGAGATCAAAACGCATCTGATAGCCGAACACGGATCGTGTGCCGGTGCCCGTCCGGTCCGATTTGTCGACGCCGTGGTCGAGCACGTGTTGCATCAGGGCCAGGTAGGCGGCATCGGCGGGATTGTTCATGAAGTGCTCGCGGTGGAAATCGCTCAACGGGATGGGGCATTCTACCGAACCGCGCCGCGCAGGGCCGTGCGCGAATGTTTACAATCGCGTTCCTCCTGAGCGAATGGTCATCATGAAACAAACATCTGCCCTGCCGAACCTTCCCGAGATTGCACTTCGCCACGACACTTCCAAGCTGCGCGACATCCAGGCAAGCCACGTGCTGGTCTTCCATGGCGAGGACATGACCGGTGACACGATCGCGTGGCATGCAGAGCGGGCTGCCGCCCTGCGGCGACATCCCCGTGCGGCCGACAAGCCTGCGGCTAAAACCGTCGTCAGCGCCACGCTGGACGGCAAGCTGTTGGTATGGGCTGCGTGGCAGTCGTCCGCCAGCCGGTTCAGCCAGTTGACCGCGGCAAGACACGCGCTGGAGATCCTGCTCAAGGAATGCCCGGCGGAAATTGCCATCGTGATCAACACACATAAATCCGAGGCTGATGCCGCCGCGGGCGCCGCATTGCAATGCGCGCTGGTGAATGGAACCTACGAACTCGGAAAGATAAGCAGCAAATCGCCGCCCGCCCCACTCGCACGGATCGAGATGTTCGGCCCCGGCAAGGCGTTTGGCGCCGCACGTGTTCGTGCGCTCGCCGCCGGCAACCTGCTCACCCGCCGGCTCACCGCGCGCCCGCCCAACGACCTCACCCCGGCCCGTTACCGGAAAGACATCGCCGCACTGGCAAAGAACGAAGGCTGGCAGCACCGCGAGTACGACTTCAAGACACTGAAAAAGGCAGGGGCAGGCGCCTTTTGCGCGGTCGCACAGGGCAGCCCGCGCCAGGACGCGGCCATCGTCCATCTTTGCTACCGGCCCAAGGGGCTGGGCAAGGGCAGCCCGGCCATTGCGCTGGTGGGGAAGGGAATCTGCATGGACACGGGCGGGCACGGCCTCAAGTCCGCCAAGGGCATGTATGGCATGCACGAAGACATGAATGGTTCTGCCGTCGCCATCGGCATCCTGAAGGCGGCCAGCGACCTGAAACTGCCGGTCGCGCTGGATGTGTGGCTGGCGATTTCCGAGAATCACATCAGCCCGGAAGCGTACCAGCCTGGCGATGTGGTCACGGCGCTGGACGGCACCACCATCGAGATCGTCCACACCGATGCTGAAGGCCGCATGGTGCTTGCCGATACACTCACGCTGGCGGCCCGCGAAAAACCGGCGCTGTTGCTGGACTTCGCCACACTGACAGGCGCGATGATTTCCTCTCTGGGCAATCGCATGTCCGGCATTTTTGCCAACGACGCAATTGTTGGCCTGCGCGCCATCGAAGCCGGTCAGCATAGCGGGGAGCGCGTGGTTGCGTTCCCGATGGATGAGGACTACGACGCCGCACTCGACAGCAAGGTGGCCGACGTCAAGCAGTGCCTGATGTCAGGCGAGGCCGACGCCATCTACGCCGCACGGTTCCTGTCGCGTTTTGCGGGCAAAACACCGTGGGTGCATATGGATCTTTCCGGCTATCGCTGTGAAGGCGGGCTGGGGGGCGTCAGTGCGGACTTGACCGGGTTTGGCGTTGCCTGGGGACTGACAATGATCGAGACACAGCCGGCGGCGGCAATCGCAAAGAAGAAATAAAAATGGCCCGCGCTGCGGGCCATTTTTGTTGTGCCGCGAGTTGGCTAGGCAGACTTCTGCGCGAAGATGACCCAGAGGCGCGCCAGGTCGGCGACGCCGTCGTTGCCCTGGACTGATTTAAGTGTCTGGATGCCCTTGGATTTTTGACCGCTCTGGAGCTGCACAACACCCAGGTGGAACTTGGCATCATCCGGGCGCTTGAGGTTGCCCTTCTTGATGCCGGCTTCCATCATCGCGGTTCCCTTGGCCGCATCACCGTTCAGCGCAATCTTGTAGCCCAACGTGACCAGAGCGTTGCCATCCTTGGCCGCTTCGGCTTCCTTCTCGTCAGCCGCGGTGCCGTTTTTCTTCGCCTCGGCGATGCGCTTGTCGGCCAGATCTCGCAGGCGCTTGTGCCGGTCCGCTTCGGCACCCTTGCCCAGCGCGCCGTTGGCAAAGCCTTCTTCAATAACCTTCTTGCCTTCAGCGAGGAATCCGGCCTGGATGGCCAGCTGCGCCATTTCCATGAAGTCGTTGGTGTTGGTGAGATTGCCCGTGGCCAGTTGCAGGCGATTCACGTCATATGAGAGGCGGTCGGAAAAGCCTGGCTTCTTTTGCACGCCGGCAATCACGTTGGCCCACAGGCTCTTCTTGGGATAGTAGTTGAGCAGCTTTTCAATGGTGGCGGCGTAACCGGCATTGTTCTTCTGGCGCAGGTAGCTGTTGGCCAGCAATTGCAGTTTTTCCTCGTTCGGCGTCCGGCCCGCCTTTTCATCGGCTTCGATATCGGCCAGCGATTCCTTGGCCGAGGCTGCGAAATCACCGCTCTGGAAGTAGGACTGGATCATGAGCGTACGGATCTGGCCGCTCGAGCCACCTTCTTTGTAATAACGCTGGCCCCACTTGATGGCGGACGGGAAGTCGCGCATGTTGTAGTAGTTGGTAGCGAGTGCCTCGATGATCTTTATCTGGTCGGCAGCGGGCGCCTTGCCGGATGCCACGACCGCCTCGTAGGCCTTGATGGCGACATCACCTTCCTTGGCGCCGGTGGCGGCGGAGGCACGCATGCGCTCGATCATGTACGTTTCGTAGGACGTCTTGCCCGATGCGGCATCCGCTTCGCGCACCTTGGCCAGGGCGTCCTTGAACTTGTTGGCCTTCATCAAGTCCTGCGCGGCCTGCAGCGGCTTCCCGACTTCGGGACGCACCTTCTCCTGCGCCTGCGCATTCTGGATGCCGGCGCACGCCATGCCTGCCACGACGAAAGCGCAACCCAGCGCGCGCTTCAGGGAACCCTTTTGAACCATGGAACTACCTCCGCGAAAAAGTGAAACGCGGCCAAAGCCGCGTTTCATTTATACATGAATCGCCGACGAGACGCCGGACTACTTGACAAACTGTTCGTTGCCGACCACGCCCAGCTTGGTGACACCGAGGCGCTGTGCGGAAGCCATCACCAGCGCAACCGACTTGTACTGGGCCAGCTTGTTCGGACGCAGGTGCACTTCGGGTTGAACCGGCTGTTGCGCTGCATTCAGCAGGCGCGCCTCCAGATCATCCCGGCTTGCCAGGATTTCACCATTCCACAAAATGGAACCGTCGAAATCCACGTCGATCTGCACGAT
This sequence comes from uncultured Burkholderiales bacterium, assembly GCA_964431425.1. GTDB lineage: Bacteria > Pseudomonadota > Gammaproteobacteria > Burkholderiales > Usitatibacteraceae > UKL13-2. The sequence continues at coordinate 841 of CAYSKY010000351.1, read as the reverse complement.
TACCGGCGGAACTGTCGGCGGCGGAGGATTGCCAACCGGCATGTTCAGCTTGACCGCGTGGGTCTGGATTGGAATGGTGATGATCAGCATGACGATCAACACCAGCATCACGTCGATCAACGGCGTGGTGTTCACTTCCATCATCGGCTCAAGTTCCTTCGAGCCGCCACCGCCTACGTTCATACTCATGTTGCTGTCCTTTCGATACCCGCCTACGAACGCGGCGGCGGTTCGGTAATAAACCCGACCTTCAGAATGCTGGCGCGCTGGCAGGTGTACACCACCTTGCCAATCGACTCATAGCGGGCATTCTCGTCGCCACGGATATGCACTTCAGGCTGCGGAACCTTCACCGCCTCGACCTTCAGCTTTTCAAACAGGGCATCCGTATCCGGAAGCAGCTGCTGGTTCCAGAAGATGTCACCGTCCTTGTTCACCGCAATCAGAATGTTCTCCGGCTTGGTGACCGTGACGATATTGGTTTCCTTCGGCAGTTCGACAGGCACCGTGGCGGTGATCGCCGGGATGGTGATCAGAAAGATGATCAGCAGCACCAGCATGATGTCCACCAACGGCGTCGTGTTGATTTCCGAGATCGGGCTGTCTTCGTCGTCGTCGCCGCCTACACTCATTCCCATGAGTAGCTCCTAAGAATCAGTGGATCAATTACTTCTTTTTGGCAGCGGTGCTGAGCAACACGGAATGCAGGTCGGCGCTGAAGGCACGCAGTTTGTCGGCGCACTGCTTGTTGCGACGAACCAGCCAGTTGTACGCCAACACAGCCGGAACGGCAACTGCAAGGCCGATGGCGGTCATGATCAGCGCCTCACCCACCGGGCCG
>CAYSKY010000350.1:4114-4351 GCA_964431425.1 uncultured Burkholderiales bacterium | reverse complement strand
GTTGAGGCGGAAGAGCCGTTAGTCTGGGACATTCTTGAAGACGTCATCCGCGAGCATCCGGTCATGCTGAACCGTGCACCGACGCTGCACCGCCTCGGCATCCAGGCGTTTGAGCCCGTGCTGATTGAAGGCAAAGCCATCCAGTTGCATCCTCTGGTTTGCGCAGCATTCAACGCTGACTTTGACGGCGACCAGATGGCTGTTCACGTGCCGATCTCGCTTGAGGCGCAGATGGAA
>CAYSKY010000350.1:0-4104 GCA_964431425.1 uncultured Burkholderiales bacterium | reverse complement strand
GGCTTCCAACAACGTGCTGTTCCCTGCTTCAGGTGAACCGTCGATCGTGCCGTCGCAGGACATCGTGTTGGGTCTGTACTACATGACGCGCGAACGGGTGGCGGCGAAGGGCGAAGGCTCTATGTTCGTCAATGTGGCGGAAGCCCAGCGCGCGTATGAATGCGGTGAGGTCTCGCTCAACGCCAAGATCCAGGTTCGCATCAATGAAACGGACAAGGATGAAAAAGGCGAGATCATCGCGCGCACCAAGCGCTATGAGACCACCGTCGGCCGCGCCATCCTGTCGGAAATCATGCCGCCCGGACTGCCTTTCCCATTCATCAACAAGGCGTTGAAGAAGAAGGAAATCTCCAAGCTCATCAACGCGGCGTTCCGTCGTTGCGGTATTCGTGAAACCGTGATCTTCACGGATCAGCTCATGTATACCGGCTTCACCTACGCGACCCGCGCGGGCCTGTCGATTTCGATCGACGACATGCTCGTGCCGAAGCAGAAGAAGGACATCATCGGTGCAGCCGAGGCCGAGGTAAAGGAGATCGAGGCTCAATACACATCGGGTCTCGTTACGCAGGGCGAGCGCTACAACAAGGTTATGGAACAACTGGGCTCCGAACCTGTCACCACCCGTGAGGGCAAGGAAACGACGCAGGAATCGTTTAATGCCATCTACATGATGGCCGATTCCGGTGCGCGCGGGTCTGCTGCGCAGATTCGCCAGCTGGCCGGCATGCGCGGTCTGATGGCAAAGCCTGATGGCTCGATTATTGAGACGCCCATTACGGCCAATTTCCGCGAAGGCCTGAATGTTCTGCAGTACTTCATTTCGACGCACGGCGCTCGAAAGGGTCTGGCGGATACGGCGTTGAAGACAGCGAACTCCGGCTACCTGACGCGACGCCTCGTTGACGTTACCCAGGACCTGGTGGTTATTGAGGATGATTGCCACACTTCCAACGGCCTGGCCGTGAAGGCGCTGGTTGAGGGGGGCGAGGTTGTAGAGGCATTGCGTGAGCGTATCCTTGGTCGTGTCGCCGTCCTGGACGTCGTCAATCCGGATTCAAACGCATTGATCCTGAAGGCTGGCGATATCCTGGACGAGGATGCGGTTGATGCGATCGATGCGGCGGGCATTGATGAGGTGAAAGTCCGCACTCCGCTGACCTGCGACACACGCTACGGTCTGTGCGCCAAGTGTTATGGGCGTGACTTGGGACGCGGCAGCCTGGTCAATGTGGGCGAGGCGGTGGGTGTGATCGCGGCGCAGTCAATCGGCGAACCCGGTACCCAGCTGACCATGCGTACCTTCCACATCGGTGGCGCTGCATCCAGAACTGCGGTTGCCTCAAGTGTTGAAGCCAAATCGTCGGGGGTTGCAAAATTCACCACCGGTATGCGCTTCGTGAACAACGCCAAGGACGAGATGATCGTCATTTCGCGAAATGGCGAAATTGTGATCACCGAAGAGAGCGGGCGCGAGCGTGAGCGCCACAAGGTGCCGTATGGTGCGACTCTTGCGGTCAAGGAAGGCGCGAAGATCAAGGCCGGGCTTACGCTCGCGACCTGGGACCCGCACACGCGTCCGATCATCACGGAATACGCTGGCGAAGTGCGCTTTGAGAACGTCGAAGAGGGCGTCACGGTTGCCAAGCAGATCGACGAAACCACAGGTCTTTCCAGCCTGGTGGTGATTGACCCGAAGCGCCGCGGCACCGCAGCGTCCAAGGGCCTGCGACCGGCCGTCAAGATCATCGATGCCAAGGGCAAGGAAGTAAAACTTGCAGGTTCGGATACTCCGGTAAACATCACGTTCCAAATCGGCGCAATTATTACCGTCAAGAACGGCCAGCAGGTCGGGGTGGGTGATGTCATGGCCCGTATCCCGCAAGAGTCGTCCAAGACACGCGACATCACCGGCGGTCTCCCGCGCGTTGCGGAGTTGTTTGAGGCGCGTTCCCCCAAGGATGCGGGGCTTCTCGCTGAGGTCACGGGCACGGTTTCGTTCGGCAAGGACACCAAGGGCAAGCAGCGTCTCGTCATCACCGATTTTGACGGCGTGGCGCATGAATACCTGATCCCGAAGGACAAGCACGTGACCGCCCATGACGGCCAGGTGGTGAACAAGGGTGAAACCATTGTTGACGGACCTTCGGATCCGCACGATATCCTGCGCTTGCAGGGTATGGAAGCGCTGGCCCGGTACATCACCGATGAAGTGCAGGACGTTTACCGGCTTCAGGGTGTGAAGATCAACGACAAGCACATCGAAGTTATCGTGCGTCAAATGCTGCGTCGCGTGTCGATCGTTGACAACGGCGACACCCGTTTCATCCCGGGTGAACAGCTTGAACGCGCGGACGTGCTCGAAGAGAATGATCGCGTGCTGAAGGAAGGCAAGAAACCCGCCAACTACAACTACATGTTGCTGGGTATCACCAAGGCATCGTTGTCCACGGACTCGTTCATCTCTGCGGCGTCATTCCAGGAGACGACACGGGTGTTGACGGAGGCCGCGATCATGGGCAAGAAGGACGACCTGCGTGGTTTGAAGGAAAACGTCATCGTTGGCCGCCTCATTCCGGCTGGTACGGGATTGGCATACCATCGTGCACGCAAGAAAGGCTCTCCGCGTATGCCGCAATCGAGCGGCATCAGCTTTGGATTTGAAGAGGCAGAAACCGAAAAATCCGAAGAGCAGGTTGCCTAGCAGGACCTTGGCGTTAGAAGAGGTGCCCTCGGCTGTTTGACAGCGGGGGGCATTTCTTTTTATAATCCAAGGCTGTCCGAAAAATGGACGGTAAGCGCGTGCCTTTCGGGCTGGCGCTTCAACGATTTTGTAGTGCGCAGCAAACCTGTAAATGAACCCGAAACCCGTGTTGTTTGGGGCTTCGAGCAGGAAACAATCTAGCCATTGAGCTCATAGAGCGGACTGAATTGGACATCTACCATGCCAACCATTAATCAACTTCTGCGCAAACCCCGCGCGAAAGTCAAAACAAAAAGCAAAGTGCCGGCAATGCAAAATTGCCCGCAAAAGCGCGGCGTTTGCACGCGCGTTTACACCACGACCCCCAAAAAGCCGAATTCGGCTCTGCGGAAGGTCTGCAAGGTTCGTCTTACCAATGGCTACGAAGTCATTTCTTATATCGGTGGTGAAGGTCATAACCTTCAGGAGCACTCGGTCGTTCTGATTCGCGGCGGTCGCGTGAAGGACTTGCCGGGCGTTCGTTACCACACGGTCCGGGGCTCTTTGGATACGGCTGGCGTGAAAGATCGCAAACAGTCGCGCTCCAAGTACGGCGCCAAGATGCCCAAAGCTGGCGCCGCAAAGTAAGCGCCCGCTATCAATTTTGATTTGAGAGGAAACAACCATGCCTCGTCGTCGCGAAGTTCCCAAGCGCGAAATCCTGCCGGATCCCAAGTTCAAGAGCACGGAAATCGCAAAGTTTGTCAACGTGCTCATGAAGGCCGGCAAGAAGTCCGTTGCCGAGCAGATCATTTATCGTGCGCTTGACCAGATCACCAAGAAGTCGGGCAAGGATGCCGTCGAGGTGTTCAATGCCGCCATCAATGCGGTCAAGCCGATGGTGGAGGTGAAGTCCCGCCGCGTCGGTGGGGCCAATTACCAGGTTCCGGTCGAGGTGCGCCCGGTCCGTCGTACCGCCCTTTCGATGCGCTGGATTCGCGAAGCGGCCCGCAAGCGCGGCGAAAAATCCATGGGTGCCCGTCTGGCGGGTGAGCTCCTTGATGCCTCCGAAGGGCGTGGTTCCGCGATCAAAAAGCGCGAAGAAGTGCACCGTATGGCGGAAGCGAACAAGGCGTTCGCTCACTACCGCTTCTAAGTTTGAATTTCGCTCCGCGAGCCCACGAGGTCCGCGGGGCTCAGTCGGGACGAACCCGGGAAGGTTACTACCGTGGCACGCAAGACCCCTATCGAGCGTTATCGCAATATTGGAATTTCTGCGCACATTGACGCAGGCAAGACCACGACCACCGAGCGCATTCTGTTCTACACCGGTGTGAACCACAAAATCGGCGAGGTGCATGACGGTGCCGCCACCATGGACTGGATGGAGCAGGAGCAGGAGCGTGGCATCACGATCACCT
>CAYSKY010000349.1:0-4352 GCA_964431425.1 uncultured Burkholderiales bacterium | reverse complement strand
GCGGCATGGCTACGCCCACACCATCGCGCCGCACGAGGTCAACTATCGCGCCAACATCTGGGCGCTGCATCACGCCGGCGCAACGCGGGTGCTGGCGGTTAACGCGGTCGGCGGGATCGCGCCGGACATGGGCCCGGGCGCGCTCTGCGTGCCCGACCAACTGATCGATTACACGCATGGCCGCAAACATACGTTTTTCGAGGGCGACGAGCCGGTCACCCACGTTGATGCCACCTTTCCATTTTGCGAACGTGCCCGGCAACTCTGGCTGACTGCGGCGCGGGCGGCGGGCGAGGCGGTGATCGACAGCGGCGTGGTCGGCGTGATGCAGGGGCCGCGCCTGGAGACGCGTGCCGAGATCCTGCGCTGCGGGCGCGACGGCTGCACCATGGTCGGCATGACCACGATGCCCGAAGCCACGCTGGCGCGCGAGAAGCAGCTTTCCTACGCCATGCTGGCGCTGTCGATGAACCATGCCGCCGGGTTGGGTACCTCATCTGCAGGCATTAAGCTGGCCGATGCGGATGCGGTGCTGGCTGCGGGCATGATCAAGGTGCGCGCGATTCTGGCCAATGCCGTCGCCATGCACGCCGCCATGCCGGCTGATGAACGGGGAATGTAGTCGATGGCCGCGCGTGCCATCGTCAAGATGGGAACCCCCAGCCTGTTCCAGCCTTCCGCCCCTTGGCCGACAGACCGGTTCGATACACCTGAACTGCATACGCTGATCAACGACATGCGCGACAGCATGATCGCCGCCACCGGTGCGGGCCTCGCGGCGCCGCAGATCGGCGAGAACGTTCGGGTGGTTATTCTTGAAGTGAACAAGAACACGCGTTACCCCAACCGCGAACCGATTCCGTTCACGGTGTTGATCAATCCGGTGCTGACGCCAGTCTCAGAAGACCTTGTCGAGGATTGGGAAGGCTGCCTGTCGGTGCCTGGCATGCGCGGGCTGGTGCCGCGTTACCCGGTTTTGCGGTACGCAGGTTATGACCAGTACGGTAACGCGATTGACCGCACAGTCGACGGGTTCCATGCGCGTGTGGTACAGCACGAAGTGGACCACCTCGATGGTGTACTGTACCCGATGCGTATCCGCGACATGCGGCAGTTCGGGTTTACGGAGATCCTGTTTCCTGAACTCGCTGCGTTCGATGACGATTGATGACATTCACGAAAGGGCAGCAACATGGCACAAACGATCGATGTAACACCGGCAGGTGAAAAGGATGTTTCGGGGTCGATCACGGTAACGAACGTGCTCTACGCTCTCCACGCCCTGGCCCCGTTCACCATGTGGACGCTGGCGGTGGTGGCCATGATTGTGGGCATGCTCAAGCGCGATGATGTGCGTGGCACCTGGCTGGATTCGCACTATGGCTGGCTGGCGGGAACCTTCTGGTGGGGTATCGGCTGGGTGGTCCTGACCTCGTTCGCGCTGGTGGTATTCGGAATACTGACCATCGGTTTTGGATTCCTGCTGGGCTGGTTGTTCTTTTTGCCGGTCACCATCTGGTACTGGTACCGCTTGATTCGCGGCTGGCTGCGCCTCAACGACCGCAAACCCATCGGCGACTGAAACGCAAGCACTGGCGCGGCGTTTCGGGCATTTTCGGCCTGGAAGGCGCGCCAATGCTGGGGTTTGCCTACTTGCTTGGTCGCAGTTCGCTGGTGAGTTTCGACTGAAACTCCGCGGCGAAGGCCGCGTCAGCAAGCTTCTTCTGTTCGACGATGAAGACGTCCTCGGCTCGCTGGCCGAGCGTGGTAATGCGTGCGTCGTGCAGGTTCACGCCGCAGTCGAACATGACGCGCGCAATGGCTGACAGCAGGCCGGGGCGGTCGGCGCAACTGACGGTAAGCTCGTAGTAAGGCTTCTGGCGCCACGGGTGCAGCGAGACGGCCGGTTCGATCGGGAAGTGCTTCACCTGCCGCGTCATGCGGCCCGAGGGCATGGTCATCGGTGTGGCCAGGTCATCGAGCAATCGCGCCAGGTCACGCTCGATGGTGCCGGCCAGATCCTTGTACCGGGTCGCCGTGGCTGACTTGGGCAGTATCTGGAACGCGTCCAGCGCGTAGTCGTGCATGGTGGTGTAGACCTTGGCGGCGGCGATGTCGAACGAGAGTTTCTCGAAGTAACCTGTGATGCGCGCAAACAGGCCGGGCTGGTCGCGGCACATGACCATCACGCGGTAGCCCTGCTCCGGATTGTCGGCATCGGGGATGCGGACTTTGACCACTGCATGTTCCGGCGCGGGATTTTTTTCGAGCTCGACGGCGTGCCACGCAATCTCGGCGGCTTCGAAGCGCTGGAAATAGCTGGGATCGGTGTGCTGCCACAACGCGGGCAGCGCGGCGGCGTCCTTGCCGGCCAGTTCCCGATAGATTTCCAGCGCCTCATGCCGGCGGGTTTCGATCCAGTATTCGTTGGGCATGGCGTCCCCGCGCAGTAACCGGCGGGTCGCGCGAAACAACTGCTCGAGCAGCTTGCCTTTCCAGGCGTTCCATACGTGCGGGCTGGTGCCACGGATATCAGCGACCGTGAGCAGGTACAAGGCCGTCAAGCGGCGCTCATTGCCGACGCGCTGCGCAAACTGTGAAATCACCTCGGGATCGGACAGGTCCTGCTTCTGCGCCACTGCCGACATTTGCAGGTGCATTTCCACCAGCCAGGTTACCAGTTCGGTATCGCTCTTTGAAATATTGAGGCGCTTGCAGAACTGGCGCGCGTCCTTTCGGCCGAGCGCGGAGTGGTCGCCGCCGCGCCCTTTGGCGATGTCGTGGAACAGCGCCGCGAGGTAGAGCACCTCCGGGCGCGCGAATTCCTTCGCCAATTCGTGGCAAAACGGAAACTCGTGCGCGAAACGCGGCAGCACCAGTCGCCGAAGGTTGCGGATCACCATCATGATGTGCTCGTCGACCGAGTACACATGGAACAGGTCGTGCTGCATCTGCCCGACAATGCGACCGAACGCCGGAATGTAGCGGCCGAGAATGCCGTAGCGGCTCATGCGGCGCAGGTTGAAGGTGACCTTTTCGCTCTGTAGTAACTTCAGGAACAGGCGGTTCGATTCCGGGTCGTCGCGAAACGCCTTGTCGATGCGATATACGCAACGCCACAGTGCGCGCAGGGTGCCGGGTTCGAAGAACTCGGCCTCGTGCACGCTTTGCAGCGCGAGAAAGGCGCGGAAAATCGCCCGAGGATCCCGCTGGAAAATCTTCTCGTCGCGCGCAGCAATGTTGCCGTTGACGAGATCGAATTCATCGTCAATGCGTTTGACCACATCCTTGCGGCGCTGGGAGATGTGCCCAAGCAGGGTGGGCAGCAGGATGGAGTTCATCTGCCAGATTCCCTTGGCGGCAAGGTAGTAGCGGCGTGTGAGGATCTCGGATGCCAGCTTGCCTTTCGGGGCCTCGATTTTCAACTCGCGTGCCAGTGCCGTCTGGTAATCAAATACCAAACGGTCCTCCCGGCGGCCCGCCAGATAGTGCAGGCGGATACGAAGATCGATCAATGTCCGACGGTGGCGCAGAATCATCTTGGCCTCGTAGGGCGTGATGAGCCCGGCCTCCGACAGTGCGTTCCAGTCGTCGCCCAGCTCCGCAGCCTTGGCGAGCCACAGCACGGTTTGCAAGTCGCGCAGGCCACCGGGGCTTTCCTTGATGTTGGGTTCGAGGTTCAGTGCGACGTCGTTGTGCCGCGCGTGCCGGCGTCGCTGCTCGTCGATCTTGGCGTCGAAGAAACCCTGCAGCGTGCGCGCTTCGGCCAGCGAACGCCGCAGCGTGTCCACAAGGCCGGCGTCACCCCAGACGGCGCGCACTTCCAGCAGACTGGTGTCGACCGTAACGTCCTTCGCCGCCTGCTCCACGCATTCGGCAATTGTGCGTACGGCGATACCTGGTTCCAGCCCGACATCCCAAAGCAGGCTGACAAACTGCTCGACAAGTTCCTGCGGAACCACCGCGTCCGGCGCTGCATCGGGCAGCAGCACCAGCACGTCCACATCTGAGGCGGGAAACAGAAAGCCGCGACCGTAGCCCCCGACGGCGGCGATGGCACACGCTGCCGGCAAGCCCAGATCGGTGGCGATGCGGGCGATGGCCTGGTCGACGATCAATGCGTGTTGCCGCAGGTTACGATCGGGAACCGGACGCGCCCGATAGGCTGCCTTCAGGAGGTTACGTTGCGCGGCCAGCCATTCGCGTAGGTAGCGGGCATAAGCCACACGCGATTTTGCCGGTGGCGGTGCCAATACGGTGGTGCCGGCATCGGGCTTGGCGGCGCGTGCCATGGCGGGGTGTACCTAGGCTGGAAGTGCCGGCGCTTCGGGAGTCCCGGCAGAGACGGTCAG
>CAYSKY010000348.1:0-4360 GCA_964431425.1 uncultured Burkholderiales bacterium | reverse complement strand
GTGGATTTTCATTGCCGCCGCCGTCACCGACTGGTTTGACGGCTATCTCGCCCGCAAATGGAACCAGACGTCGGCGTTCGGTGCGTTTCTGGATCCGGTGGCCGACAAGCTCATGGTCGCAGCGGCGCTGATCGTGCTGGTGGAGCTGGGCCGGACCGATGCCATCGTGGCACTGATCATTATCGGCCGCGAAATCACCATTTCCGCCCTGCGCGAGTGGATGGCCCAGCTGGGGCAATCGAAGAGCGTGGCGGTGTCGATGCTTGGCAAGGTCAAGACCGTGTCGCAGCTGGTGGCGATACCATTCCTGCTGTTCGATGGCATGCTGTTTGGCGTGGTGGATTGCCGGATGGCGGGACGGGCGCTGATCTGGGTGGCCGCGGTGCTGACGCTTTGGTCGATGTTTTATTACCTGAAGGCGGCGTTCGCCCCGGTGCGTCCGGAAAATCGTTAGTCCGGTTGGCGTTTTCCCGGTGCGCCGCGTTCCAGCAAGGCCTCAAACTCGCCGGCAGGCAGGGGCCGGCTGAACAGATAACCCTGGTATGAATCGCAGCCCAGCGAGGACAACAACGCACGCTGCGCTTCCGTTTCCACGCCTTCAGCAATGACTTCAATTTCCAGCGCACGCGCCATCGCGATCACCGCCGACACAATGGCTGTATCGTCCTTGTCGGTAAGGATATCGGCGACGAAAGTCTTGTCGATCTTCAGGGTGTCGATCGGGAAGCGCTTGAGGTGCGACAGGCTCGAATATCCCGTGCCGAAGTCATCAATCGCCACACGCAAACCCATTTCCCGCAGCCGGGCCAGCGTCTGGCCGACACCCTGCGGATCGTGCAGCATGCTGGTCTCGGTGATTTCCACCTCGATGGCGCGTGGGTCGCAGCCCTCCCGCGTCAGACATTCCTGCACCCGCTCGGCGAGTTGCGTGGCGGTGAACTGTCCCGCGGCCAGGTTCACGGCGACGCGCAAGCCCGTGTAGCCGGCGGCATGCCACTGGTGTACCTGGGCGGCCGCCTGCGCGAGCACCCAGTCACCGATTTCATGGATCAGGCCTGTTTCTTCTGCCAGGGACATGAATTCGCCGGGTGCCACCATTCCCCGGGTCGGGTGATGCCAACGCAGCAGCGCCTCCGCACCGATCACGCGGCCACTCTTCATATCCACCTTTGGCTGGTAATACAGCTCAAACTCGTGCCGGACCACGGCTGAGCGCAGGGCGTTTTCGAGCAGCCGCATCGCGGTGCCATGCGCGGCCATGTCGGCCGAGAAAACCTGGAAGGCGTTCTTTCCCAGTTCCTTGGCCCGGTACATCGCCATATCGGCGTTCTTGAGCAGAGTCTCGACATCCTCGGCATCGTCGGGGAAGAGGCTGATGCCCACCGACGCGGACATATGAATGTCATGTCCTTCGATGCGCGAGGGCTGCCGGATTTCATCCAGCAGCTTGTTCGCGACCACCCGCGGCGATTCGAGGTCGGTCACCTGCTCCAGTACCACCATGAATTCGTCGCCCGACAGCCGCACCAGCAGGTCTGAGTCGCGGACCACGCGCGTGAGGCGTGTGGCGATTTCGCGCAGCAATTCATCGCCGATGCGATGGCCCAGCGTGTCATTGACGTCCTTGAAGCGGTCCAGGTCGATGAACATGGCAGCCACCCGGTAACCACCGCGTCGCGCCCGCGAAATGGCCTGGCGCAGGCGGTCCTGCAGCAGGGTGCGGTTCGGCAGCCCGGTCAGGCTGTCGTGGGTGGCCTGGTGTACCAGGCGCTCCTCGGCCAGCACGCGCGTGGTGACGTCTTGTGCCAGCGAAAGAATGCTGAGTATTTCGCCGTTTTCGTCGCGCAGGCTGGAGTTGTACCACTCACACCAGATAACGCGGCCATCCTTGCGGTAATTGCGGTGCAGGCTGGTGGCGCGGGGCTCGCCCTGATCGGTGAGCTTGGTGGCCAGGATCTCGGCTTGTTCCAGGTCGCCCTCGACCACGAACTTCCATTCGCGAAAGTGTTTGCCGGCAAGTTCCGCTTCGCGCCAGCCGAAAATCTTCTCGGCCTGCGGCGACCAGCGTCGCAGGCGGTAGTGCTGGTCCCATTCAATCACCGCCAGCGGGGTATTTTCAAAGTGGGAACTCAGCAGCCAGTTGGCGCGCCGCAGGTCCAGCTCCGTGCGTTTCAGTTCGTCGATGTCCGTTGCAGCGGAATAGATGCCGATGATCGCCCCCGTGGCATCGAAGCGCGGCGTATACCGGACGATCATCCAGCGCGTGGTGGCGGGGTCGGTGCCGATGTGGCGTTCCACGGTGATGGTTTCGCCCGCCAGTGCGCGATCCCAGAACGGCTTGACTTCGTTGTAGCGCTTTTCCCCAAAAATCTGTCGCAGGTCTTTGTCCAGCAGGGCTTCGCGGGGCAGCCCGAGCATTTCCTCGACGCGCTTGTTGACCAGCCGGTAGCGGTAATTGCGGTCGATGTAGACCATGGGGTGGGGGATGCTGTCCATGGCAATGCGCAGTTCCGCTTCACTGAGTTCCAGCGTGGCCTGGGCGAGCTTGATCTCGTGAATGTCCATGCCGACCAGGTAGATGCCCTGCACACGGCCGTCGAAAGCCACGTCAGGCACCATGCGCACGTGAAACCAGCGCGCGACACCATCCGCCCCTTCAATCAATCGTTCAAACGAGGTGGTTTCGCCAGCCAATGCCTTGGCCACGTGTGGCGCCGCCCGCGCGGCCGCGTCCGGGCCCAGCACTTCCTCAGATGTTCGGCCAATGACCTCGTGACGCAATTTTCCGCGCAGGCGCAGAAAGGTGTTGTTGACGAATTTGTAGCGGCGGTTCGGGTCAATGTAGGCGATCGACTCGGGGATATTGTCGGTAAAAAGGCGCAGCTGCCGTTCCTGCTGCTGCAGGTTTTCGCGCATGATGACGTCGTCGTGTATGTCGGTAAGCACGATGTAGACGCCGGCCACCACGCCGCCCTCGCGGGTATCGGGCACCACGTGGCCGCGGATCCAGCGCAGGCCCTTGCCCTTGATATCGGCCAGGCGCTCGTAATTGGCGTGCTGGCCGGCGAACCCCTTCTGCAGATACGGACGCACGGTTTCCACCACGTGAGCGTCGAAAACCTCCTCCAGCTTCTTGCCGATGATTTCGCCAGGCTGGATGCCATTCCATTCGGCACTGGAGAGGTTGTAAAAGGTTACCCGCTCATCGCGGTTCACATAGGTGATGGGCAGGCCGATGTTGTCGGTCAGCAGGCGCAGCTGTCGCTCGCGATCGGCGATTTCCTGCCGCAACCGGTAGTCCTGATCGCAGTCCGCGATCACCACGTACACGCCGGCGATCTGGCCGGTCGCATCGCGATCCGGAAACATGTTGACGCGAATCTGTCCAGAACCATGTCCGGGATAGCGCGCCAGGCGCTCGTAGGAGACCTGCTCGCCGGCCAGCGCCCGTCGTACCTGCGGCTCGATCTCGGCAAACTGGTCCGCACCCAATACTTCCTGCCAGGTTCGTCCGATGATTTCCGCGGCGGGCCGCCCGAACCATTCACAGGCCACGCGATTCACATACAGGTAGCGCAGGTCGCGGTCGCTGCGGGAAATGGGCATGCCGATGTTGTCGGCAATGGCACGCAACTCCGTTTCCTTGCCGATCAGTGATTGCCTGAGCTGGAAGTCATCTTCAATGTCGAGAGCGAGGATGAAGATGCCGCGAACCTTGCCTTCGTTTCCGACATCCGGAAAAAAGGAAACACGAATGTGGCGCGGGGCGCCGGCCCTTGCCAGGGACAGTGTTTCCACAGAGCGTGATTCACCCGCCACGGCAAGGTGCAGAAAGGGCAGGTAGAACTGGTATGCAGCCGGAGGAAACACTTGTGAGGCATGGCGGCCGAGCAGGTTGCTCGCATGCTGGCCGATCCACTCCTGGAAGGGGCGGTTCACGAATCGGAGAATGTGGCCCGTATCCATGTAAAGGATGGGGCGCCCGGTGTTGTCGGTCAGCGACTGGAGCATGCGTTCCCAATCGACGAGCCCCTGCTCCGACGGCGCGGCGTAGGTGGCCGGAAGCGTCGGTTGCCGCGTAGCGGAATCGGGAACCGCAGAGTCGGAAGGGGAGGGGGTCATGAGGGCGGCTGCCGGCAGGCTGGTTGGCAACCGGCGCGGCAACAAAGTTTATATCAAACCCAACATCGGCTAAGGACTGGGCGCCGCAGTGGCCTACCGGTGCCTGGTTGCCTACCTCCAAGGCCCGGCAACCAACAGAATCGCAATCTTTGACGGCACGCAGATTTACGCTATAATGCGCAGCAATGCGGGAATAGCTCAGTTGGTAGAGCGCAACCTTGCCAAGGTTGAGGTCGAG
>CAYSKY010000347.1:0-4363 GCA_964431425.1 uncultured Burkholderiales bacterium | reverse complement strand
GGCTACACCTGCGTCGCAAATCGCCGGCGCAGCCACCGCACCGCTGAACGATCTCAATCTGGTTCGCGCCGACATTCCACCAGTGCTGGCCGCCGCGCGGCGCGACCCGTATCTGACGCCCGACCCCCTGAGCTGTGACGCGTTGGGGGCCGGCATCCATGCGCTGGATGAAGTGCTTGGCGCCGATCTGGACACACCGCCAACGCCGGGCAACCCGGGCCTGATCGAACGCGGCACCAGTGCCGCGGGCAATGCCGCCGTCGGCGCGCTGCGCGGCGCGGCTGAAGGCGTAGTGCCGTTTCGCGGCTGGGTCCGCAAGCTGACCGGCGCCGAACGATACTCGCGCGAAGTCGCGGCCTCCATCGCCGCCGGCACGGTGCGGCGCGCCTACCTGAAGGGCCTGGGACTCGCCCGCGGATGTACCGTCCCCGCCGCGCCGCGGCGCGCGGAAAAGTGAGTCAAGCATGTCGTTGCCCATTCCGGTCCGCCGCCTGCTGCCCACTGATGCACCCGCGTATCGGCAGCTGATGCTGGCGGCCTACGCGCAGACACCCGATGCATTTACCTCCACCGTCGCCGAGCGCGACTCACTGCCGCTGGCGTGGTGGGAATCACGGATGCAGGACAAGCCGGACGCAGGCGAGGTTGTGTTCGGCGGATTCTCCGGCGATGTGCTGGCCGGAGCGGCGGGGCTGATGCGCGAGTCGCGCGAAAAAACGCGGCACAAGGCAACCTTGTTCGGCATGGTGGTGTATCCGGCGTTTCGCCGCCGCGGACTCGGGCGCAACCTGGTCGAGGCGGTGCTGGCGCACGCCCGCACCTGCGAGGCTCTGCGGGTGGTGCAACTGACCGTCACGGAAGGCAATGCAGGCGCACAGCAGCTGTATGCGGATTGCGGGTTTGTGGTGTTCGGCACGGAACCCATGGCGACCACCACCGCCGCCGGCTTTGCCAGCAAAGTCCACATGTGGCGGGAAATATAGAAGGTGCAGTGCCGCCGGGCAGGAGGCTTGGCGATAATGCATCTTTCACTGTTTGGCGTTTCAACCCATGGCCACCCACATCGCACTGCTGCGCGGCATCAACGTCGGCAAAGCCAAACGCATCGCCATGGCCGATCTGCGCAAATTGGTCGCAGATCTCGGGCACCGGCACGTTCGTACCTTGCTGAACAGCGGCAACGTGGTATTCGATGCCGCACACACGGGTACGGAAAAACTGGCGCGGGAGATCGAGGCTGCAATCGCGGCGCGCTTCGGATTTGCGGTCAAGGTAGTGGTGATCTCGGCCGCTGATTTCGCGGCGGTCGTCGATGAGAATCCATTGCGCGGCATCATCACCAACCCGTCGCGCTTTCTGGTTGCCTTCACCTCGCGACCGGCCACGCTGGCCAAGGCGGCGCCGCTTACGCAGCAGGCCTGGGCTACCGACCAGCTCGCCATCGGTCCGCGCGCCGCGTACCTGTGGTGCGGTGTCGGCATCCTGGAAAGCCGGCTCGCGGCCGCCTTTGCCCGCGCCACCGGCGAGGCGGCCACGATGCGCAACTGGGCCACCGTGATGAAGCTGCAAGCCCTGGTGGCGGCCGGCTAAGAAGCAGTAAACCCCAGCATTGGCGCGGCTCCCAGGCCGAAAATGCCCGGAAAGCCGCGCCAATGCTGGGGTTCCAAGATCACAGACTAGTGATGCCCGTGGCACTCGCCATGGTCGTCATCCACCAGCGTCATGCCGCCCACCGGCGCCTGCTGCCCGCGCAAGCCCTCAAAGAAGAATGGTTTGCGTGCCTTCGGTGAGGCGCCCACTTCGTTCATGGTGCCTGCTTCGAACACGCGTCCGTTTTGCATCACATGGGTGATTCGGTCCGTCTTTTCGATCTCGCGCGTCACGTCGGCGTCGATGATGACCAGGTCCGCCAGCTTTCCCACTTCCAATGAGCCGATGTCGCGGTCCATGCCAAGGTACTTTGCGCCGTTGAGCGTGGCCGCGCGGATGGCTTCCAGCGGCGTCATGCCGCCGCGCGCCAGCATCCAGATTTCCCAGTGCGCTGCAAGCCCTTCGCGCTGGCCGTGCGCGCCGATGTTGACCGGCACACCGGCGCGCTGCAGTTCAGTGGCAGTGCGCGCCACATTGAAAATGTTGAAGTCTTCCTCGGGCGCGGTTTCGCGGCGCACGGCACGCGGCTCCAGTACGCTCTTCGGTACGTACTTCGACAGCAGGGGGTGCTTCCAGACATCGGTGCGTGCATACCAGTAGTGCTCGCCGTCGAGGCCGCCGTAGCCGACCACCAGCGTCGGCGTGTAGCCGACCTGCGTCTGCGACCATAACTGCTTCACATCATCGTAGGCGTTAGCCACCGGGATGGCGTGCTCGACGCCGGTGTGGCCATCGACCACCATGGTCATGTTCATCTGGAACAGCGAGCCGCCTTCCGGCACCACCATCATGCCAGTCTGGCGCGCGGCTTCCAGAATCTGCTGGCGTTGGTCACGGCGCGGCTGGTTGTAGCTCTTCACCGACATGGCCCCTGCGGCGCGCATGCGTTTGAGATGCGTGAGCGCATCGTCGAGACTGTTGACCACCGCCGACTCATTGGCCTTGGCACCATAAAGGATGGTGCCGGTTGAATAAATACGCGGACCGACCACCTGGCCGGTGCGTTGCATCTCGCTGTGCGTGAAGATGGTGGACGTGTCATTGGAGGGGTCGTGCAACGTGGTTACGCCAAACGCCAGCGACGCATAGTTCACCCAGCTTTGCTGCGGGATAACGCCGCCTTCGCCCATGCCACCGTGCCAGTGCACATCCACCAGCCCCGGGATGATGGATTTGCCGGTGGCATCGATCAGCTTTGCGCCGGCGGGAACCGCAATATCCGCAGCCTTGCCGACGGCGATGATGCGGTTGTCGCGCACCACGATGCGCCCGTTGTCGATCACCTCGTCACCCTTCATGGTGACGATACGCGCGCCGGAAATGACGGTGACGCCTGAGGGCTTGTCGGCGGTTGCTGCAAAGCCGATCTTCACGCCCCGCTCGGATGGCTTGGGCAGGTCCTTCGCTTCCTTCGGTGCGCCGGCCACAAAGGTGAAGGCGTCTTTCAGGTCACGCGTGAACAGTTCATCGCCCAGCGAAAAGTACAGCGACTTGCTGTTGCCGGCCCAGTGCAGGTAATCACCTGCATTCACATCCAGTTGCTTGACCGGCAGCGCATTCGACTTCGGGCCGATGGTGATGGTCTTGCCGGCCACCGGCAGGGGCAGCACATAGGTGTGAAAGCGTTCGCGAAACGCCAGCCAGGCACCATCAGGCGAGAGTGCGTAGTCGCTGGTGAACTCACCCTTGGCGATGACCTGTTCTTCCGAGCGGTCCATCTTGATGCGCACCAGTTGCGTCGTCCAATCCACTTCACCACCGGACACACGTTTGGTCAGATACAGGTAATCGTTGTCGGCTCCGAACTGCGGTGCACGGCCCTCGTCCGCCAGCAATCGCGGCATGCCCTTGCCGTCGGCGCTGCTGACAAAAATTCCTGACTCGGTGCCCGCCCAGGGGCTGGTGAGATAGCCGCCCGTGGCGCGCATGTAAACCACCTGGCGTCCGTCAGGAGAGAACGTGGGCTGCAGGTACTTGCCGGGCGCCGGTGTCACCACCGTTTCCTTGCCAGACTTGAGGTCGAGCGTGCGCACCGATCCGAGCTGTTGGTCATGCCATGTCACAAATACCACGCTCTTGCCATCACGCGAAAACTTCGGGAAGAACTCGAAGGTCTCGTTTTGTTTGGTCAGGCGTTGCGGCGCGCCATTGGGCAGGTCGCGCACATACAAGTGGCCCAGCGCGGAATAAATCACCTTATCGCCGGCGGGCGAAACATTCACCCAGCGCAGCTGCTGCACATCGAAACGATCCGGCGCCACGTTCACCGGAAAGCGCAGCGCCTTGCGCGTCTCGCGGGTGTCCTTCACGTGAAACGGGATTTCCTTCGCCTTCTTTGCGAACGGATCAACCCGCCAGATCTTTCCTTTGGCCCACACCACGATTTCCTTGCTGCCGGGCATCCACGCAAAGGCCGGATACACGCCCTGGATGGCCCAGGATTCCTGCATGTCGCGTTCCAGTTCGCCCCAGGCCGGAAATTCCTCGCCGGTCTTCATGTCCTTGAGGAACAGCGTGCTCTGGTTGCGCACGCGGCGCACGAAGGCGAGGTACTTGCCGTCGGGTGAGGGCGTCGGGCGTATTGCGCCGCCGGGGCCGCTGACGAAAGCCTTCGTCTTGCCCTCAACCAGGTCACGGCGGAAGATCTGGTAGATCTGGCCGTTGGAATTCTTGTTGTATTCGAAGCTGGTGCCGGGCGTGGTGTCCTGCGAGT
>CAYSKY010000346.1:0-4368 GCA_964431425.1 uncultured Burkholderiales bacterium | reverse complement strand
CTGCAATGGTGCGGCGCAGCCAGTCGCGGAAGCCGGGTACCGGAGACAGCGTGCAGAACTGCCGCACGCGCGGAAACTCCGCGGCCAGCAGTCCGGCCACCTGCTTGATGAGAAAGTTTCCCAGCGAAACGCCGCGCAGCCCGGGCTGGCAGTTGCTGATGCTGTAGAACGCAGCGGTGTGAAAGGTGCCGGGCTCGGCCGGTGGCGCCTCGATATCGAGCAACGGTGCGATGGCCCCCGGCATATTGGGCAGAAGCGCCACTTCCACAAAGATGAGCGGCTCGCTGGGCAGCGCCGGATGAAAGAAGCCAAAGCAGCGGCGATCCGCCTGCAGGCGCCGGCGGAGGTCGTTCCAGCCACGGATTTCATGCACCGCCTCGTGGCGGATCAATTGCTCCAGCAGGTTGGCCGGCGTGTTCCAGTCCACGCGCTCGATTTTGAGGAAACCAGGGTTGAACCAGGACGACAGCAAATGGTGAAAATCATCATCCACCTGACGCAGTTCGGGGTCTTTCGGTAAAGCGTCCAGCAGGCGTTCGCGCATGCCGACGATGGCGCGGGTGCCGCCTGGGGCACGGTTGAGCCGTCGCAGCAGTTCCTGGCGCGGAGGCTCGGAGGCCTGGGTCAGGGTGGCCAGATGCCGGCTGTCCGGGGTGCCGGCATAGGCGGTTGCCGCGGCCAGTACCCGCGCCGGGTCGGGCGAAAACTCGGATTTCAGGACCTGGAAAAAGGTCGCCTGCTCGTCCTTTGACAAAGTCGCGTAGATCGCCAGCGTCTCCTGGGCGCGCGACACGCCCGAGGCCTCGCCACGTTCCGACAGCAGTTGATGGCACGCGCCGACCAGCTTGCGTGCCTTCAGGCCGTCGCGCTTGAGTTGCAGGGCCTTGTCGCGCATGCCGCGAATGGAATTGAAGACCGATGTCATGGGAAGTTCCTGTCGCCTAGCGGGGCCAGAAGAATT
Source organism: uncultured Burkholderiales bacterium (assembly GCA_964431425.1). Classification (GTDB taxonomy): domain Bacteria; phylum Pseudomonadota; class Gammaproteobacteria; order Burkholderiales; family Usitatibacteraceae; genus UKL13-2. The sequence goes on along the minus strand of CAYSKY010000346.1, from coordinate 3,407 downwards.
GTTTCCAGTCTCTGCGCAAACGCTTCAGCAGAAGGCTGAACAGCATGCCGGTCTGCGCAAAACTGACGCCGCGCGCGCGCAGCGCCATCCACAGCGCCAGCGTAAAGCTCACGCCAAGATTCACGAAGCCGACCAGCCAGATGCCGGCAAAGGCCTTGGCCGCCAGAGCAGGATCCACCGAGAAATCGAGCGCCACCATCGCAAAGCCCCAGTTGGCGGACGAGAACGTCACGTGCCGGATGTCCAGCGGCAAGCCGGTCATGAAGCCGATGGTCCCCATGGTCCCTAGCATGCAACCGAAGAAAAAGTTGCCGGCGAGGCCACCGAGGTTGTCGTGCAGATATTGCGCCAGGCGCTTGTGGCGCGCATCGCCCAGCAACCGGCCCAGCCAGGCCATGTGCTCGATGCGTTCGCGTACCCGCTCGTAGGCGGCCAGGTTGTCGTAATAACCCGAAATGAGACCGGAGAGGAACAGGCACACGCCGGCGATGGCGGCATGGAACAGGGCCAGGCTGTCTGTCGGGGAAATGTCGTGCAACAGGTACAGGGCCTTTTCGCTGTTGATGAAAGGCTTTCCGGTCGCATGTCCGAGCACGAACGCAATGATCATGGCGGTGGGCAATGCGATGAGCACGTTCCCCAGTATGGCGGCTATCTGGCTGCGGATCAGGTCCACGACCAGCGTGGCCAGCTTTTCGACATCCCGCATGCGCCCGCGAATTTCACTGATGACCCCGGCGATGGCAGAGGCAGTCATCGCCGGCTGCTTGGTGGCGACGGTGAAATGAAGCACATGAATCAGCATGAAGCCAAACGCGTAATTGAGGCTGTACAGGATGGCAAAGCCGAGTGGTGCCGCCTCCGCCTTGGACATGTAGATCTTCACCAGCGCCATGAAGCCGACGATGAAACCCGCACCCATGGCGGCGCGCCACATGGTGAAATATTCCTCGCGCGTGGTGGTGATGTAGTGTTCACCGGTACGGCTGGCGTTGTCGGTCACGCGTAGCGCCAGCAGGCCGATGGTGCGGCCGAACAGGCCGCGCACCTCGCGCCGGATGCCTTCGCCGTAGATGACCTGGCCGAGGAAATCCATCCACAGGCTGGCGAGCGGAGCCGGGTCGACCGAGGGGTTGGTGTCGCTGACGAGTTGGTGGCGCGTGGTGAGCATGTTCACCATCATTTCCAGCCGGCGCAGGCTCTGGTCCAGGCGCCGCAACTGGTAGGTCAGGCGCAGGCTGGTGCCCACCGAGGCGGCGCGTGCGCGGATGCGTCCCAGCACTTCGTCGCACTGATCGATCAGCACCAGCAGTTGTCTTTCGTCCTGCGTGGGAGCAGGTCCGCCGGCCAAAAACGCGCGGTACGACTGCGCAAGTTCGTGTGCTTCCGCGACGACAGCCAGGAACGGCGAGTCCCGGTCCTCAAGCCGGGGGTAGAGCCGGACCAGTTCCGGCTCGAGCCCCATCGCGCCGATCCGTGTGGCAATGACATCGCAGGCCACCAGCATTTCCCCGACGATTTCCAGGTCTGCGGGTTCGCCCTGATTTTCAGTCCGGCGCAGGGCGGCCCAGAAGCGCAGCCGCAGTTCCGGCGGGATGGCATCGAGCCAGACATGGTCGTCGCGCCGGTGGAAGATCAGGTTCACGCAGTCGATGAGGTAGGTGCGCTCGCGGATCGGCGGGATCACGTGCTGGATCAAGCGCCGCCACAGATCGGAGAAAAACCCGGTGTTGGGCAGGATGCCGCTATCGGCGAAAAAACTCACCTGCTTGCGTCCTGTGGTGAGGGCTTGCAGGCGGTTACGCAGTGCCGCACGCAGTTCGTTGTCGCGTTCCAGCGCCTCGCACAGCGCGGTGAAGCGTGCGGTGACCAGCATCGCGTCGGTGGCGCGCCCCGGGCGCAATGCACCCACCAGTTCAACCAACTGGTCAACGGCGTCACCCCCGCCTGCCTTGAGGGCACTGAGTGAGGCGGCAAGGGCGGGAAAGGTGGCGGCGGTCAAGGTATCAACGGTTTGCGGTGAAAGTCGGCTCATTCTAGCTGTGAGACGATGGGGCGCCGATATAATTCCTCCTTCGTATAGATCAACCGTTCACCTCACGTTGCTGCCTTTGTCGTCCCAATTGTCATCACCGCCGCCATGCTTGCCCACGATAGCCTTGCCCACCTGAAGTCCGCGTTGCGCGTGCAGGCCATCGGCGAACCCGTCGGCAACTTGACGCTGGGCCGCGGACAGGCTGATGGCCAGCCGGTGCATGTAGCGCTGGTCGAGAACAAAATCGCCAGCGGCGCGCTGGGCGTGCGCGAATGCGACAAGCTCGCCAGCTTGTTCAAGATCGTGGCGGCGCAAAAGAGCCCGCTGGTGATGTATCTCGACTCGGCGGGCGCGAAGGTTTCGGAGGGGTTGCCGGCGCTGGGCGCGTTTCGCCGCATGTATCGTGGCGCACTCGCCGCCGCTGCGGCCGGCGCGCCGATGGCCGTATTTTGCGGCACCAACTGCTTCGGTGGCGCCAGCATGTTGGCAAGCCTCGCCGCCGTGCGCGTCTTTGCGGGTAACACCCGTCTCGCGATGTCCGGCCCCGCCATTCTGGCGCAGAGTGCCGGCGTCAGCGTGCTCGAAGAATCCTTCGCCGCGATGTCGCAGGCAGCCATTGGCCGCGATGCCCGCGTGAAGCTGGGTGATGGCAACATTGCCGCCACCGCGGATGTAAAGCTCTCGGCGGTCTGGACGCCGGTGGCACAGGATGAACTGCATCGTCGCCTGGGTGCACGGCTACAGCAGATCGAAAAGACCGTGAAGCCCGTCGCGCCGCAGGCGCTGCAGCGCAAAGATCTTGCGCGGCTGTATCCGGAGGGCTATTCGCTGGTGGAGCACAACGGCCTCGCCGAAGGCAGTGCCACGGCGGAGGGCCAAAGCGTCACCCTGTTGGGCCTGCTGGATGCAAAGCCGCTGGGCGCGGCACGGGCCTGGTTGCTGGCGGACAAGGTTCGCGCATTGCTGGTGGCGCCGCCGGCTGCGCTGCACGTGCTGGTCAATTGCGAGGCGCATGCCGCCTCGCTGGAGGACGAGCGCATCATGCTCTCGGCTTACATCGCCAACCTGGGTGTCGCGCTTGCCGCTCTGGCGGCTGCGGGCACACGCATCGAAACCATCGTGCTGGGGCGTTTGGGCGGCGGCGTGTACGTGGCGCTGGCGGCGCCCACTGAGCGGCTGAGCATGATTTACGGCAGCGAGATCCAACTGCTGCCGGGGCGTGCCATCGAGAGCATTCTGGGGCAGGACATGGCCCGGGAACACGAGATTGCGGATTACCAGAAGGCCGGCGTCGCGGAACGCGAGATCAAGCTGGGCCTCGTGGAGGACATGACATGAGTGAGAGCAACACGAACGAAAACCTGTACGCAAA
>CAYSKY010000345.1:2220-4414 GCA_964431425.1 uncultured Burkholderiales bacterium | reverse complement strand
CTACTTAGATATTTCTCTTCACGCCACTCAGCGTGTAGTTGAGTTGCTAGCCGAAATTGAGTTCGTCAAGATTGGTAAGGAGGGTAAGACAATAAAAACCGTACTCCCGAATGTTCCGTATTACGAGCAGCTTTACGAGCAATTGGGCGGTTACGCTGTTGATGCAGGCTTCAATGAAGCAGAGCAACTAACCATTGATTTGGTTCAACGATTAGCGCGGTCGCCGCAGAAATTGGATTCGCTGCGGTCCAAGATTGGTGCGGAAAAGGCGCTCTTTGATAGGTCACTAAAGGTGGGCCAAGAGGGTGCGTATTTTCGCGTTGTTCGAGCACGGGGGCGAGATGTCCTGTTAACGCCTACTTACTTCAATGAGAATCCCGAAGTGTTCGCCGACGCAGTTGCGGGTGGTGGGGCAGACCAGATCAACAAAGTGTTGACTGCTCTTCGCGGAGCGCAAGGATTCCCCCTCACATTGATTGAAAAAACTAAGAAGATCGGCGAAGTGTGCCTATCGGAAGAAGAGGTGCAGCTTGTAGTTCGTTTGGCGCAAGATGGGGCGGTTCGGCCACCGAGCATATCGACACCGCATTCGGGTGAGAATTTCTTCTTGTTTACGCCGACGCCTTCTGGCGCAGCGCTTGCTCCGACCAAACGAGACATTTACGAAAAAGCCATGGCCATTGTCTCGGCAGTTCGGCAAGGTCAATTCCTGCCGCAAAGGTACGCAATTCGCAGTCCTGGTGCAATTCTATATACCCTTCGATCTGAAATGAAGCTTAGGTCCGCGACTACTGAGGCGGCACAACAGTATAAAAATCTTGTTCACCTACGTATTGCTCGGCTCGCAGACCTTGGAAATGGGTTCAAGCAATTGCAGATCATCGATACTGAGGAGAACAAAGAGGCGTTGGATATCGCGTATACGTTGGTCAATGCGGGCGTGGCCAAGGGAATTGAGGTTGATGAAGATGCGCGAAAGGCAATCCAACAGGACCAAAGTTCGGTTGAGTCTCTTGTAGCGTCCAAGCAGCTACAAAGAACGAAGAAAGTTGAGATTTCAGATGCTCAACAACAGGAACTTGACCTCATTTTTCTAAAGTGAAGAAATGAAAGATAAAGACCAAAAAAAGAAGGCGCTACAGTACTGCGTATCAAAAAGATGGTTTCCACAGCTCGAAGTGGATGTTCATCCGCCGCTTTCCGTCGCGCGAAAGACGGCATATATGACCGATCTGGATGTTTTCGCGTCAGCGCCAGATGACTTTGTTGGTTTTCGAAATATTGTTTTTGACTGCAAGACGCTTGCGCGTGAGTCACCGGTCAATAGATCGCTTTGGCTCAGGGGCGTATTGGATCGTATGCATGCGGTTCAAGGGTTTTGTGTATTGAAAAAGAATTCAATCGAGGCCGACCACAAGCTTGTGGCTACTCGTTTAGGAGTCATTCTGCTTGCTGAAGATGAGTTTGATATTTTTGCAGATGCGACGTCGCCTTTGTACAGAGCGAAACCGAGCCATACCGCGGACATGAATGCATGGGACAGCCTGTTTGGGATCAAGGATAAGTACCCGGCGCTAATCCCCGCGTTGCAATTTTGTCGCTCCGAATACTGGATGCAAGATGAACCAGGAGAGGCTTGTAGAAAGACTGTTGCCACTTTGCACGAGGTGCGTGCGGAACTTGACCCGGCAAGGGAGGAGCACGTAGCGCTAGTCGCAGACCTTGCGGCACTTTTTGGAAGAACTCTCGCCATGCTTGCGTCATATCTCTTCCGTGCTTACCTGCATCCCAAAAATCAGCATGATCTTGAAGAGGCCGTAAAAGTTTTGCTTTATGGAGGTAGAGACGCTTATGAACATCGCAATCAACTTTATCGTTTGCTAAAGGAAAAATCGGGCACGAGCGCGACCCTCAGTGACTTGGCCCTTCCAGAGTGGGGGCAGTTTGTACAACTAATGCGGCAACTCCTGGATGCGCCTTTAGAGGCTTCACGTGCTCCATTGATATTGCGTGAACTTGCGTTCGCGCATCTGGCTGGCTCCACCGATTTGTCGTTTGCCAAGACGCTCTGTGAAGAATCACCGCAGGCGGGTAGGTTTGCGGTCCTAATCCTCAGCTACTTACTTAAGTCGGGTAGGTTGCCGGTCGAATTTGGGAAACAGTTAGAGCCAGAGTTGCTCGGTCTATTGTGATG
>CAYSKY010000345.1:0-2210 GCA_964431425.1 uncultured Burkholderiales bacterium | reverse complement strand
ATTTAGGTGTCAGCCTTGAGTTTTTCACAGCCCGCGTCCAGCTTGCCGTTCCTGCCTCTTTTGTCCTGAAGGCTCCACCAATACTAAAGTTTAGTAAGCGTGGTTCGGTTAAGCATCACTTGCCATATGCTATTTGCATATAGCATATGAAGGTCTGTTGACAAGAAGGCAGAGCGCCATATATGCTATATGCAAATAGCATATAGATGCCATGAAATCATGAATTCCCCAATAAAATCAGACGGTTCTCCTTCGCCGAAACGTGCGAAAAGTGGCCAATGGGCGCTTAAGCCGCAAGATGTTGTGGTGGCGCTAAAACTGGTCGTCCTGCGAGGTGAGCGGCTGACGTATGAGGAACTTGGCAAACGACTCAAGCTCTCCCAGTTCGAAGCGCACGCGGCGGCGAAGCGTTTGGTCGCCGCCAAGTTGGCAACCGAAATTGAAGGACAGGTTCGCCCGATCGTTGCCACACTCAAGACCTTTGTTTATTACGGCGCCCCTTATGCCTTCCCGCCGGTGCGCGGGGAAATGACAATCGGCTATCCCACAGCTTACGGAGTCAATCCGCTAAAAGATAAGGTCCTGTTCGCGGACGAGAACCCGCCGGTCTGGCCAAGCGCTGAAGGCACGACGCGTGGAATGACGCTGTTGCCGTTATATGAAAAAGCCCCTTTAGCGGCGATCGAGGACCAGGCGCTTTATGAAATGCTTGCTTTGCTCGACGCCCTGCGTATCGGTGCGGCACGCGAACGTGATCTTGCGATTAACTTGCTCGAAGAGCGATTTCGCTAGGAAATGGCCGGCTGATCGTCATCATGATGATGAACATCACCGCTGATGAAAAGAACCTCGCCATCCTCACGACGGTCGCGTCGGCGCTTGGCTCGCTACGCGAATCGCTGGTATTTGTTGGCGGCTGCGCGACCGGCTTGCTGGTCACCAATGTGCGGGCCCAACCCATCCGTATGACGGACGATGTCGACCTCGTGGCGCAAGTCGCTTCGCAACAGGAATTCCATGCGCTCGAAAGAGAGATTGAAGCGCTGGGGTTTGTTCATGACATGAGCGCCGATGCGCCGATCTGCCGCTGGAAGTGCCGGGATGTGACGGTTGACCTCATGCCGACCGATGAGGGCATTCTCGGGTTTCATAACCGCTGGTACCCATTAGCCGTTGAGAGCGCCAACACTGTGACGCTGCCGGCAGGTATGAACATCAGGCTTGTCACTGCACCGGTATTCCTGGGAACACAGCTGGAAGCATTCAAAGGCCGTGGCAAGGGTGACTACATGGCGAGCCATGATCTTGAAGACATCGTTACCGTCGTCGACGGACGAGCGACATTGCTGGAGGAGGCGGCTAAGTCACCGCCGGAATTGCGCGGGTACCTTGCGACCGAATTCACGCAGCTTCTCGAAAGTCGGGATTTCATGGATGCGCTGCCCGGTCAATTGCCCACTGATCTCGGTAGCCAGGCGCGCGTGCCTGGGCTCATCAAAAAACTAAAGCAACTCTCCGAATTGGAATGACATGAATTCCGCAACCATCGTCCAGAAACTCTGGAACTACTGCAATGTCCTGCGCGACGACGGGATGAGCTACGGCGATTATGTTGAGCAGTTGACCTATCTGTTGTTTCTGAAGATGGCCGACGAGCGTAGCCAGCCGCCGTACAGCCAGCCAAGCCCGATCCCGAAGGACTACGCCTGGCCGGCCCTGCTGGCGAAGGATGGCGACGAACTGTTTGACCACTACCGCCATACGTTGGAAAAGCTCGGCGCCGAAAAGGGCACGCTGGGCCTGATCTTTAATAAAGCGCAGAACAAATTTCAGGACCCCGCCAAGCTCAGGCGGCTGGTAGTGGATTTGATCGATGCTGAAAACTGGTCTGCCATGGGCGCCGACGTGAAAGGCGATGCCTACGAAGGCCTGCTGGAAAAGAACGCGCAGGATACAAAGTCCGGTGCCGGCCAGTACTTCACGCCGCGTGCGCTCATCAAGGCCATGGTGGATGCCATTTCACCGAAGCCGGGCGAGACGATCTGCGACCCCGCCTGCGGTACAGCCGGCTTCCTGCTCGCTGCGCACGATTACCTGGTCGCGCACAACCCCAACCTCACCAAGACCGAGAAGAAGCACCTGAAGGAAACCGCCATGCGCGGCTGGGAATTGGTGCAAAGTACGGCGCGGCTGGCGGCCATGAACATGAT
>CAYSKY010000344.1:0-4428 GCA_964431425.1 uncultured Burkholderiales bacterium | reverse complement strand
GTCGCCGAACCGGTGGGCGCGCTCATCGCCACGGCCAATGAAAAAGGCGAGACCGTGGCCACCCGCAAGGCATCGCAGCTGGCCATTGAAGGTCTGGCGCCGGTATTGCCGGAATTCGTCGGTGGCTCGGCGGACCTGACCGGTTCCAACCTCACCAACTGGAGCGGCAGCAAGGCCATTTCCGCCAAACAGGGCGGCAACTATATTTCCTACGGCGTGCGCGAATTCGGCATGACCGCCATCGCCAACGGCATGGCGCTGCACGGCGGCCTCATTCCCTACACCGGCACCTTCCTCACCTTCAGCGATTACTCGCGCAATGCGCTGCGCATGGCTGCGCTGATGAAGCTTCGCAACATTTCGGTGTTCACCCACGACTCCATCGGCCTCGGCGAGGACGGCCCCACCCACCAGTCGGTGGAGCATGTGGCCTCGTTGCGCATCATCCCCAACATGGACGTCTGGCGCCCCTGCGATACGGTAGAGGCGGCCGCTGCCTGGGCACGCGCCATCCAGCGCAAGGACGGCCCGACCAGCCTGATCTTCTCGCGCCAGAACTCGCCCTTCCAGAAGCGCGATGCCGCCACGCTCGCCAACGTGGCGCGCGGCGGCTATGTGCTGTCAAAGGAAAGCGGCGCACTCAAGGCCGTCATCATCGCCACCGGCACTGAAGTGTCCCTGGCCATGGAAGCCCAGGCGGCCCTGGCCGGCGAAGGTATTGCGATTCGGGTGGTGTCGATGCCCTCGACCTTCGTGTTCGACAAGCAGGATGCAACCTACCGCGACAGCGTGCTGCCCAAAGGCGTGCCGCGCGTGGCCATTGAAGCGGGTATCACCGACTATTGGCGCAAGTACGTCGGGCTGGAAGGCGCCGTGATCGGCATCGACACCTTCGGCGAGTCTGCGCCGGCCGGCGTTCTTTACAAACACTTCGGCATCACCACCGACGCACTGATCAAGGCCGTCAAGGCGCTGTAGGCCAGCCCTCGGGATAAATCGCAAACCCCAGCATTGGGGCGGCTTCCAGGGCAAAAAGCCTCGGGAAGCCGCCCCAATGCTGGGGTTTGTTGTTTTTCGTACGCACGCTATCCCAGCCTCTTTTGATATGCATCAACGGCCGTTGCCCTGTTTTTCATAGGATGACAGGCTAGGAAAGTGTTGATGACGCGACTTCATCGGGGGACTCCATGGCAATTCGCGATGTGCTGATTATTGGTGCCGGCCCGGCCGGGCTGGCAATGGCCTGTTCGCTGGTGCAGCAGGGGCTGAGCGTGACGGTCGTCGAGAAACTGGAGGAGTCGGTGCTGGCCGCCCCGCCCGTGGACGGCCGCGACATTGCGCTCACCTTCCGCTCGCGCGACATCATGCTGTCGCTCGGCATCTGGTCGCGCCTGCCACAGGCCGAGGTCGCCACCATCCGTGGCGCCAAGGTTGAACAGGAGGGCTCGCCACATTTTTTGAACCTCATGCCACGCACCGAGCCGGACCGCGCATCGGAAAACCTCGGCTTCCTGGTGCCGAACTACTGCATCCGCCAGGCGGCATATGAGGCCGCCAAAGCCCTGGAGGGGCCGGATCTGCAACTGATCACAGGCAAGGGCGTGGTGAGCATCGATGCGCCCGCCAGCCTGTCCACCGTCAGGCTGGAAGACGGCAGCACGCTGGACGCACGTCTGGTGATCGCCGCCGACAGCCGTTTCTCGGCCTCACGCCGCCACATGGGTATCCCCGCACACATGCACGACTTCGGCCGTGAAGTGATCGTCTGCCGCATGCAGCACGAATACGCCGGCGACGGCGTGGCCTACGAGTGCTTCCGCTGGGGCCGCACGCTTGCGGTGCTGCCGATGAACAACAACCAGGTCTCGGTGGTGATGACCGTCAAGACGCCGGACTCCGCCACCATCATGCGCATGTCGCCCGAAGAACTGGGCCGCGAAATCGAGGCGCAGTTCGATTCCCGCTTGGGACGCATGACGCTGGTGGGCGAGCGCCACCGCTATCCGCTGGTGGCCGTGTATGCGCGCCAGTTCCACGCCGCGCGCTTCGCGCTGGTGGGCGACGCCGCCGTCGGCATGCACCCGGTGACCGCGCACGGCTACAACTTCGGCCTGTACGGCGTGCAAAGCCTCACCCACGAAATTGAAAAAGCCCGGCGAAACGGTGGCGACATCGGCGGCGAAGCCGTGCTGCGCGCCTACCAGCGCACCCACCGCCGCGAAACCTGGGCGATCTTCACCGGCACCAATGCGCTGGTGAAGTTGTTCACCGATGACCGCCCGCCGGCACGCGTGGTGCGCAAGCGCCTGTTGCAGGTGGCCGATCGCGTGCAGCCGCTCAAGGGCTGGATCACGCGGCATCTCACAGACGACGGCAGCCCGCGCAAACTGCCGCGCCTGTTGCCGCGATTGCGATGACCGGCATGGGAGCTATCGGGTTGCCGGATCTGCCGGTACTGAAGATCAAGGGACGCAGCCTGCTGCCCATCGTGCAGGGCGGCATGGGTGTGGGCGTGTCCGCGCACCGCCTGGCGGGCCATGTGGCACAGGCCGGCGGCGTCGGCACCGTTTCGAGCGTGGACCTGCGGCGCCAGCATCCGGATCTCATGGAAGAGTCCGGCAAGAGCCGCGACAAGGATCTGATCAACCGCGTCAACCTGGTCGCCATTGACCGCGAAGTGCGCAGCGCGCTCAAGGTGGCGGGTGGCCTCGGCATGGTGGCCGTGAATGTGATGCGCGCCGTGTCCGAATACGCCGCCAATGTGCGCCAGTCCTGCGAATCCGGGGCACAGGCCATTGTAGTCGGTGCCGGCTTGCCGCTGGACCTGCCGGATCTGACCAAGAATTTTCCCAATGTGGCGCTGATCCCGATACTGTCGGACTCGCGCGGCATCGGCGTGGTACTCAAGAAATGGCTGCGCAAGAACACCCTGCCCGACGCCATCGTTATCGAGCACCCGCGTTACGCCGGTGGCCATCTGGGCGCCGCGAAAATCGACGACCTGAACGATCCGCGCTTCGATTTTCCGCGCGTACTCGAAGAGACCTTTCAGATCTTTCGCGACCTGTCCATCGAACGCGAGCGCATTCCGCTGATTCCGGCGGGCGGCATCGCCACCCCGGGTCGCGTGCGTGAACTGTTTTCGCTGGGGGCCAGCGCGGTGCAGATCGGCACGCCGTTCGCGGTGACGGCGGAGAGCGACGCCCATCCCAACTTCAAGCGGGTGCTGGCTGAGGCCAAGCCCGAAGACATCGTGACCTTCATGAGCGTGGCCGGGTTGCCGGCGCGCGCCGTACGCACACCCTGGCTGGAGAAATACCTCGACAAGCTGCCGGCGCTGCAAAAGCGCACCAAGCCGCGCGCTGACTGTACCCTGGCCTTCGACTGCCTCGAGCATTGCGGCCTGCGCGACGGACTGGAAAAGGCCGGACAGTTTTGCATCGACCATCACCTCGCCGCCGCACTGGCGGGTGATGTCCAGCGCGGCCTGTTTTTTCGGGGTGCCAATGCATTGCCGTTTGGTGCGGCGATCCGCTCAGTACGCGAGCTGATCGACTACCTGCTGTACGGGCTGATGCCGGCAGACCTGCAAACCGGCGCCGCCTGAGGCGCCGCACCACCGCAGCCGGCCAAACATTCGTTCGTGCATAATTGACGGATGCAAGAGCTATCCGCCTATCTGGCCGTTGCTGAATTGTGCTTTCGCGCTGATTACGCGCTGGCCTCCTGCCGCGAGTACCGTGTGCATGCGGGGATTGCGCTGCTGGTTGCTTTCCTGTTGCTCGGCATGCTCACCTTCGCCGGGTTGCGCATATTGCAGCATCGACGCCAGCGCGTTGACCGCATGGCGGTTCGGCAATGGGAGACGCGCAACAATACCGCCGATCGCGAAGTCACCCGCTGGCGCGGCGATGAAGTGGCAGACCCGCAGCGCGGCATCGACGAACTGACCGGCGAGATCCGGGGTGCGCTTCAGGAGCGCAAGCTGAACGGCCGCGAGTAGCCCCCCACCAACGGAAAGTTAGACGCCGGTCGCACACGCGCAGCACTTTGATGCGCATCAATCCCGACGGATGCACGCACCCTACAATCTTGTTCAGGGTGCGGCGTTTTCCCGTCCAGCCGGCAGTCGCGACGAATACGGGCAGACAGCCGGCACCATGGTTCACAAGCCAAATCATGTCCTGCCACCTTTCGATCCGCGAGCACGACCCCGGGTTCAGCCCGCGCGGGCCCGCCCTTGATGTCGCGGCAACGGAAAACACTGGAATCGTACGGTGACAGCCCCTGCCACTTCCATGGCCACCTCCGACCTTGCCACTGCGGTGGCAACCCGGCAGTTCGCAGAACTCGAAGCGCGCGACCGGCTGGTTTCGCGCCTGTTCATCGCCGCGGTGGCCAGCGCGTCGCTGATCATCATCGGGTTTG